>JACCSC010000449.1 GCA_013813215.1 Geodermatophilaceae bacterium
GCGCGCTGCACTGCATCAAGAAGTACCTCGCCCGCGGGCCCGCGACAGGCTCGTGAACCGAGCTAATCCCCCTCGGCCTCGTTGCCGTCCTCGGCTTCGCTGCTCACGACGGTGAAGCCCTCGTCCAGCTGGACGTCGACCTGGCTGCCGTCGTCGAGGGTGACCTCGACCTCGTAGTAGCTCTCCTCGTCACCGACCTCGGTCCCGCTCACCCGGCCCTCGCCGGTGAACTCCAGGGCCGCCGACGAGGCTTGCTGCAGCGCGTCTCCGGTGATAGCGGTGCCGCTCGCATCGTCGTCGTCGCCCCCGGCGGCTGTCGCGATCCCGGTGCCGCCTGCCGCGGCGCCGAGCAGGGTGACGCCAACGATGCCGATCTTGGTCCGTGCCCGCATGATGGACTCCGTTCGCTCGTGCGTTCCCAACATGACGCTCGCACTGTCTCCCAGCCACCCTGAACCAACGCTGAACGGCGTTCAGCTGGCCTTCAGGAACCCTGTCCGACGATCATGGCTGGGCCGGAGACGAGGAGAGCCGTGCGGGTGCTGGTGGTCGAGGACGAGCGTCGGCTGGCCGCCGGCCTGCGTAACGGGCTGGAAGCCGAGGGTTTCGCTGTAGACATCGCGCTCGACGGCACCAACGGGCTCTGGATGGCCAGGGAACGACCCCACGACGTGATCGTCCTGGACATCATGCTGCCCGGGGTCAACGGCTTCACCCTCTGCCGGACGCTGCGCCACGAGAAGGTCTGGACGCCGATCCTGATGTTGACGGCCAAGGACGGGGAATGGGACGAGGTCGAGGCCCTGGACGCCGGGGCCGACGACTACCTGACCAAGCCCTTCTCCTACGCCGTCCTCCTGGCCCGGCTGCGGGCCCTGCTCCGGCGCGGCGCACACAGCCGCCCGACCGTCCTGACCGCCGGTGACCTGCGGTTCGATCCGGCCGCAAAACAGGTGCACCGCGGGGGCGTCGAAGTGGCGCTGACCGCACGGGAGATGGCGGTGCTGGAGTTCCTGCTCCGGCGCGTCGGCCAGGTGGTCTCCAAACGGGACATCCTCGACCACGTCTGGGACTACGACTTCGAAGGCGATCCGAACATCGTCGAGGTGTACGTCGGGCACCTGCGCAACAAGCTGGACCGGCCCTTCGGCCGGCAGTCGATCACGACGGTCCGCGGATCGGGTTACCGGCTGGCCGTCGATGGCGGCTGACCCGGCGCCGTGGCGCCGGGCGGCCTCCGTTCGCATGCGCACGACCGCCGGTGCCGTGCTCGTGGTCGGCGTCGCCCTGCTCGCCGGGTCGATCGGGCTTCTCACCCTCCTGGACCGCACGCTGACCAGCGACGTCCGCAGCGCGTCCCTGGCCCGGGCGCAGGAGGTAGCGGCCGCGCTCGAAACCTCCGGTGACCCCGGCTCGCTCGCGGTGGGGAACGTCGAGGAGCAGCTGATCCAGATCCTGGACGATCGAGATGTCGTCGTCGCCTCCAGTGCGAACGTGGCCGGCCGTGACGCGGTGGTCGTCCTGCAGCCGGGTGACTCGGCCGAGGTTGGCGCCCTGCTCGAGGAGGCGCCCTTCCTCGCCGTCGCGACCGCCACGGCCGACGGCGAGTACACAATCGTCGTCGCTCGCTCGCTGGAGGACGCCAACGACGCGGTGCGGGACGTAGGGGGTCTGCTGGCGTTGGGTATCCCGGCCCTGCTCCTCGTCGTCGGCCTGACCACCTGGACCGTGGTCGGTCGGGCGCTACGGCCGGTCGAAGCGATCCGGTCCGAGGTCGAGCAGATCTCGGTCAGCCAACTGCACCGCCGGGTGCCGCAGCCCCCCGGCCGGGATGAGATCGCCGGCCTGGCCCGGACGATGAACACCATGCTGGCCCGCCTCGACGACGCCGCCGCGCGCCAGCGCCGCTTCGTGTCCGACGCCGCGCACGAGCTGCGCTCCCCGGTGGCCAGCATCCGCCAGCACGCCGAGGTGGCGCTGCGCCATCCCGGTCGCACGACCGTGCCGGAGCTCGCCGAGACGGTGCTCGCCGACGACCTGCGGGTGCAGCACCTCGTCGAGAGCCTCTTGCTGCTGGCGCGCTCGGACGAGGGATCGGCGCCCGGCCACCGGGTGGCCGTCGACCTCGACGACATCGTGTTCGCGCAGGCCCGCGCAGTGCGCGCCGACGGCCTGCGGGTCGACACGTCCGGCGTCTCCGCCGGGCGGGTGCTCGGAGTGGCCAACCAGCTCGGTCAGCTGCTCGGCAACCTCCTGGACAACGCCGCCCGGCACGCCCGAACCGCCATCACCGTGAGCCTGCGCACCGAGGCCGACGACGTCGTACTGCGCATCGACGACGACGGCGACGGCATCCCGGCGGCCGAGCGGGAGCGCGTGTTCGAGCGGTTCGTCCGGCTGGACGAGGCGCGGGCCCGGGACCGCGGCGGGTCGGGGCTGGGGCTCGCGATCGTGGCCGGAGTCGTGCGCTCACACGGCGGCACCGTTCGCGTCGGTGCGGCGCCGTCCGGCGGCGCCCGCGTCGAGGTCCGGCTCCCGAGTCACGGCTGAACGACCCTTCAGGTCCGTTCAGGAGCGGTTCAGCCGCCGTACAGCACCGTCCGCCCGAGCACCGGCACCGGCCGGGGCCGAGACGGAGGCGGTCGACCGATGAGAAACACGCGCTACTGGATACCTGCCCTCGGGCTCGTCACGACCCTGACGATGACGGGGTGTGGCTCCTCCTCCGACCCGAGCGGACCCGCACCGGATCCGACCCCGACGCTGGTCACGGCGCCGCTCAGCGCGCGCGTCGACCTCGGGGAGCCGACGTTCTCCGACCCGACGTCGATCACGAACCCGCTGTTCCCGATCAGCGAGCTGACCCAGGTGGTGCAGGTCGGCTCGGAAGGCGACGTCGCGCTGCGGCACGAGCTCACCCTGCTGCCCGAGACGAAGACGATCGAGTGGAACGGCGGACAGGTCGAGACCGTCGCCTCGCAGTTCGTGGCGTACGGCGACGGCCGCCTGCTCGAGGTGGCCACCGACTTCTTCGCCCAGGCCGACGACGGTGCGGTCTGGTACTTCGGCGAGGACGTCGCCAACTACGTCGACGGGGTGCTGGACAACCACGACGGCACGTGGCTCGCCGGCGAGGACGGACCGCCGGGGATGATCATGCCGGGCGATCCGCGGGTGGGTGACGTCTACCGGCCGGAGAACATCCCCGGCTTCGTGTTCGAGGAAGTGACAGTCAAGTCGACCACCGAGACCGTGGACGGGCCACAGGGTCCGATCGAGGGAGCGCTGCTCGTCGAGGAGCTGCTGATGGACGGCGTCCTGGAGGACAAGGTCTTCGCCCCCGCCTACGGCGAGTTCCTGGCGCAGGTCGTGTCCGAGGACGAGCTGGTGACAGTGTCCGTCGGCGTGCCCCGGGACCACCTGGCCGGCGGCGTCCCGGCTCCACTGGACGCGCTGTCGGCGGCGGCGGCAGACCTCCTCGAGGCTAACGCCGACGGCCAGGCGGCGGCCGCCGCGATCGACTCCGCCTGGGCCGCCTACCGCAGTGGTGCCCTCTCCCCCCTGACGGTCGCCCAGGTCGACGACGCCGTGGCTCGACTGCAGGCCGCGATCGACGCATCGGACGAGACGGCGAGACTGCAGGCGGCCTTCGACCTGGCATACGCCGCCACGGACCTCCGGCTGCGGTACGACGATCCGGCGGCGGTCGACCTCGGGCGCCTCGACCTGGTTGCCGTCCGCCTGCTGGCCGACGCCGCGGCGGCCGACGATGGTTCCGTGGGCGGCGACATAGCCGCCTTGCGCTGCACCTGGGACCGGGTCGAGCACACCATCGCCGACCCCTCGCAGGTCCATGACGCGCTGGTGGCTTTGGAGGCGGTCGCCCCAACCGACCTCGAGTCGGCCGCCACGGCGGCCGCGGACCTGCGCGGCGCCCTGGCCGCGCTGTGAAGCCGCCGCGGTCAGGTCAACTGCCGCTGGAACCACGCGACGTCGATGAAGCGGCCGAACTTGTGGCCGAGTTCGCTGAACGTGCCGACCGGGGTGAAGCCGTGGCGCAGGTGCAGCGCGACGGACGCCGGTCCCGGCAGGGCCACCCCGGCCACCGCCACGTGCACGGATTCCTCCCGCCCGAGTTCGTCGAGCAGAGCGGCGTACAGCGGGTCCGCCCGGCGCTGCCCGGTGTGCTCGTGGTGCAGGTAGATCGTCGTCTCCACGGTGCCGCCGTACGCCGGCTTGGTCCGGAACCGGCCGCTGGTCGCGTACCCGACCACCGCGCCGTCGACCTCGCCGACGAGCAGCCGGTGCGGCCCGGTCGGTGCGTACTGGTCGAACCAGGCTCGCCGCTGCTCGACGGTGAACGGCTCGAGGTCGAATGTGGCGTGACTGTGTACGACGTGGTGGTTGTAGATCTCGGTCAAGCGGGCCAGATCGGTCGGCCGGCCGGGCCGAACCTCCACCGCTGCTACTTGCGGACGGCGGGTTCGGTGGTGGACAGCGCGGCGACGAACGCCTCCTGCGGCACCTCGACCCGGCCCACCATCTTCATCCGCCGCTTGCCCTCCTTCTGCTTCTCCAGCAGCTTGCGTTTGCGGGTGATGTCGCCGCCGTAGCATTTGGCGAGCACGTCCTTGCGGATCGCCCGGATCGTCTCGCGGGCGATCACCCGCGATCCGATGGCGGCCTGGATCGGCACCTCGAACTGCTGGCGCGGGATGAGCTCGCGCAGCTTGCCGGTCATGGTCACGCCGTAGGCGTAGGCCTTGTCCCGGTGGACGATGGCGCTGAACGCGTCGACGGTCTCGCCCTGCAGCAGGATGTCCACCTTGACCAGGTCGGCGGCCACCTCACCGGCCTCGTCGTAGTCCAACGAGGCGTAGCCGCGGGTGCGCGACTTCAGCGTGTCGAAGAAGTCGAAGATGATCTCCCCGAGCGGCAGCGTGTAGCGCAGCTCGACCCGGGACTCGGACAGGTAGTCCATGCCCTCCAGCGAGCCCCGGCGGCTCTGGCACAGCTCCATGATCGCGCCGATGTACTCACTCGGCGTGATCAGCATGGCCTTGACCACCGGCTCGTAGACCGCGGCGATCTTGCCCACCGGCCAGTCGCTGGGGTTCGTGACCACCAGCTCGGCCCCGTCGTCGGTCTCGACCCGGTAGACGACGTTGGGTGTGGTCGAGATGAGCGACAGGTCGAACTCGCGCTCCAACCGCTCGCGGACGATCTCCAGGTGCAGGAGCCCGAGGAAGCCGCAGCGGAAGCCGAAACCGAGCGCCGTCGAGGTCTCCGGTTCGTAGTCCAGCGCGGCGTCGTTGAGCTGCAACCGCTCTAGGGCATCTCGCAGCAGTGGGTACTCCGACCCGTCGATGGGGTACAGCCCCGAGTAGACCATCGGCAGCGGATCGCGGTACCCCCCGAGCGCGACCGCGGCCGGCTTGCGCTCGTTGGTGATCGTGTCCCCGACCCTGGACTGGCGCACGTCCTTGACGCCGGTGATGAGGTAACCGACCTCGCCCACGCCGAGGCTCTGCACCGGCTTGGGCTCCGGAGAGATCACGCCGACCTCGAGCAGTTCGTGCGTGGCCCGGGTGGACATCATCCGGATCCGCTCGCGGCCGGAGATCCGGCCGTCGAACACCCGGATGTAGGTGATCACGCCGCGGTAGATGTCATAGACCGAATCGAAGATCATCGCCCGGCTGGGAGCGGTTGCGTCACCCACCGGGGCGGGCACGTCGCGGACCACCCGATGTACCAGCTCGCGCACCCCCTGCCCGGTCTTGCCGGAGACCCGCAGCACGTCGTCGGGGTCGCAGCCCAGGACGTGCGCGATCTCCGCGGCGTACCGGTCGGGCTGCGCGGCCGGCAGGTCGATCTTGTTCAGGACAGGGATGACCTGCAGGTCGTTCTCCAAGGCGAGGTACAGGTTGGCCAGTGTCTGCGCCTCGATGCCTTGCGCTGCGTCCACCAGGAGCACGGCGCCCTCGCAGGCGGCCAGTGACCGCGAGACCTCGTAGGTGAAGTCGACGTGTCCCGGCGTGTCGATCATGTTCAGGACGTAGTGCCGGCCGTCCTCGCCGACCCAGGGCAGCCGCACATTCTGCGATTTGATCGTGATGCCGCGCTCGCGCTCGATGTCCATCCGGTCGAGGTACTGCGCGCGCATGTTGCGTCCCTCGACGACCCCGGTGATCTCCAGCATCCGGTCGGCGAGCGTGGACTTGCCGTGGTCGATGTGGGCGATGATGCAGAAGTTGCGGATCATCGCCGGGTCGGTGTGCCCGGTCGGCGGACTGCTCACGGATTCCTT
>JACCSC010000505.1 GCA_013813215.1 Geodermatophilaceae bacterium
AGTGCCGACGTACCGCAGGAGGAGCGGGCGGACAGTGATGACCCGCAGGCGCTGGCCCGGATGGCCACCCGGGCGGAAATGCGCCAGCCGGGAACGCTGGAACGCAATCTCGGCGGGATCGGGATGGGCGGGGTCATGGCCGGCAGCCTGCTCGGCTCGGTGGCGGGCGCGTTCATCGCAACCACGATCGCGATGTCGCTGCTCGGGGCCGAAAACGGGGATGCGGCGGCCGACAACGAGGCTGGTTACTCCGGCGATACGGGCGACACGGGCGACACCGGCGGCGGGGACTACGCAGGCGGCGGGGACTACGCAGGTGGCGGGGACTTCGGCGGCGGCGACTTCGGCGGCGGGGGGATCTGAGATGAGGATCGGCCTGCAGATCCCCGACTTCACCTGGCCGTCAGGCCCACCCGGGCTGGCCGGCGACCTGTCCCGGATCGCTCGCACGGCCGACGACGTCGGCTTCGACGCCATCGCGGTGATGGACCACGTCTTCCAGATCCAGATGGTCGGGCCGGTCGAGAACGACATGCTGGAGGGCTACACGACCCTCGGCTTCCTGGCCGCCCACACCGCACGGGCCCGGTTGTTCACCCTCGTGACCGGGGTGACGTACCGGGATCCGGGGCTGCTGGCCAAGATCGTGAGCACGCTGGACGTCCTGAGCGAGGGGCGGGCCTGGCTCGGCATCGGCGCTGCCTGGAACGAGGAGGAGAGTCGCGCGCTGGGACTGCTCTTCCCGCCGACCGCGGAGCGGTTCGAGCGGCTCGAGGAGACGTTGCAGATCTGCCTCCAGATGTGGAGCGAGGACGAGTCGGTGTACGCCGGGAAGCACTACCGGCTCGGCCGGACCCTGAACTCGCCGCAGAGCCTGACTCGGCTGCATCCCCCGATCATGATCGGCGGCGGCGGGGAGAAGAAGACGCTGCGCTACGTCGCCCGCTACGCCCAGGCCTGCAACCTGTTCCCCGGTCCTGAACTGCCCCACAAGCTGGAGGTGTTGCGCGAGCACTGCGAGCGCGAGGGCCGCGACTACGCCGAGATCGAGAAGACCGTCATCTTCCGGTTCGACGTGAGCGCCGACGGATCGGTCCCCAAGCTGGTCGACCAGCTGGGCGGGCTGGCCGAACTGGGCATCCAGACGGCGATCGGCGCGGTGAAGGACGTCTGGGCGATCACTCCGCTGGAGGTCATGGGCCGCGAGGTGATCCCGACCGTCGCCGCCCTGTGAGCGACCGGATCGAGTCGCGGGACCCGGCCACCGGCCAGCTGCTCGCGAGCTTCCCGGCGTACGACGAGGCGGCGGTCCGTGCGGCGGTGGCCGCCGGCATTCCCGCTGTGCAGTGGTGGGCGGCACTCGGCTTCGAGGGCCGGCGCAGACGGCTCACGGCCTGGCGCCGGGCGATCACCCGCGACCTGTCCGGCCTCGCCGATCTCGTGCACCGGGAGAACGGCAAGCCGGTCGCCGACGCGCAACTGGAGATCGTGCTCGCCGTCGAACACATCGCCTGGGCAGCGGCGCACGCGCCCAAGGTCCTGCGCCGCCGCCGAGTCGTCCCCGGTTGGCTGATGTCCAACCAGGAGGCGACGGTCAGCTACGAGCCGTACGGCGTCGTCGGCGTCATCGGGCCGTGGAACTACCCGGTCTTCACACCGATGGGCTCACTGGCCTACGCGCTGGCCGCGGGCAATGTCGTCGTCTACAAGCCCAGCGAGCACACGCCTGCGGTCGGCCGCTGGCTGGTCGACCGGTTCGCCGAAGTGGTTCCCGAGCAGCCGGTCCTCAGCCTCGTGACCGGCGCCGGCGACACCGGCGCTGCCCTCTGCCGGGCCGGGGTCGACAAGCTCGCCTTCACCGGCTCGACGGCCACCGCCCGACAGGTGATGACCGCGTGCGCCGAGTCGTTGACGCCCGTCGTGTTGGAGTGCGGCGGCAAGGATGCGCTGGTGGTCGACGCCGACGCCGACGTACCGGCCGCTGTCGAGGCGGCCCTGTGGGGCGGCCTGTCCAATGCCGGTCAGAGCTGCATCGGGATCGAGCGGGTGTACGCCGTCGACGCGGTGTACCCGGAGTTCGTCGAGGCGCTCAGCCGCCGGGCGCGTGAGATCAGGGCCGGTGCCGACTACGGCCCGATGACGGTGCCCGCGCAGGTCGAGGTGGTCTCCCGGCACGTGGCCGACGCCGTCGCACGCGGAGGACGGGCCGTGGTCGGCGACGGGACGTCGCGGCCGTCACCGTGGATCGAGCCGGTGCTGCTGTTCGACGTACCGGAGGATGCGCTGGCGATCACCGAGGAGACGTTCGGCCCGACGCTGACCGTCACCCGGGTGCGGGACGCCGACGCGGCGGTGGCCGCCGTCAACGCCGGTCGCTACGGGCTGGGTGCGGCGGTCTTCGGGACGGCCCGGGCGTCGGACATCGCTGCCCGGCTGCGCTGCGGGATGGTGAGCATCAACTCGGTGATCGCTTTCGCCGGCGTACCGGCCCTGCCCTTCGGGGGAGTCGGCGACTCGGGATTCGGGCGGATCCACGGGGCGGACGGGTTGCGCGAGTTCGCCCGGACCAAGGCGGTGACGCGGCAGTGCTTCCCGCCGGTGCTGGCGCTCACGACGTTCCGTCGCCGACCCTCCGCCGAGCGGCTCGTCGTCGCGTTGACCCGGCTGCGACACGGCGGACGACTCCGCCCCTAGTGCGAGACTGGCCTGACCAACGGATGCGGGTGAGGAGCGAGCGTGGCGCGAGAGTTTTCCCAGGTCGGTGTGGTCGGGCTCGGCACGATGGGGGCCGGCATCGCCGAGGTGTTCGCGCGCTCGGGCCTGTCCGTCGTGGCCGTCGAGGTGGACGAGGACGCGGTCAAGCGCGGCCGGTCGCACATCGAGGACTCGACCGAACGCGCTTTGGCTCGCGGGAAACTCGACGCGGCCGAACGCTCGGCAATGCTCGACCGCGTCTCGTACAGCACCGACCTGGCTGCCCTGGCCAACGCCGAGCTGGTCGTCGAGGCCATCCCGGAACGGATGGAGCTCAAGCGCCAGGTCTTCTCCCGGTTGGACGAGGTCTGCC
>JACCSC010000514.1 GCA_013813215.1 Geodermatophilaceae bacterium
GCGTCGGGGTCCGCGGCCAGCACCGCGCGGGCCACCGAGGCGCCCAGCCCGGCCGGGGTCTGCCCCGGGGCGCGGGGCAGCACCCGCGCCTGCACCTGGGCGGCGGCCTCGGCGGTTAGGTCACCGACCGCGTCGGTGATGATCCGCGCCTTGGACAAGGACAGCTCCCCGCGACCCAGCGCGGCCGCGATGTCGGGCAGGTACCGCAGGGACAGGGCCAGCCCGAGGCGGTCCATCGCCGCCCGGCGCGAGACCCGCAGCGCCACCCCGATCTCCGCCGCCGCCACCTCCGCGGCGTCCACCAGACCTGGAGTGTCCTCGGCTGCAGTGATCCACTCCGGCGCGCGGGCGTACAGCTGCGCCATCAGGCGCAGCTGCTCGCCGTGCAGCACCGCGATCTGCCGCTCTGTCTCCCTCAGGCGCTCGGCCAAGCTGAACGCCTCGTTCAATGGATACTCGAACACATGTTCGATTGTACTACCGATGCGCTCTCCGTCAACCCCCGATCACGACTCAGCCCGGCCACGCTCCCCGGAGCGGCCCGCCGGTTCAGCGGCTCGTACGCTGGGCGGCGTGAGCCTGGCTCTGGGTCTGCCGCCGACGACTGTCCGGTCGGTGCCCGTCGAGGACCTGGGCGAGCTACTCACCAGACTGCCGGACCGCAGTCCGCTGGCCTGGGTCCGGGAAGGCGACGGGATCGTCGGCTGGGGCGAGTGCGCTCGGCTGGAGGTCGAGGGACCGGACACCCTGGACCGGGCGGCCGCTTGGTGGGACGAGCAAGCGGCGGCCATGGTCGTCGATGACCGGGTGGGGTTGCCCGGCTCGGGGCCGGTCTGCTTCGGCAGCATCGCCTTCGACCGGCGTACGGCATCGTCGGTGTTCGTCGTCCCTCGCGTCATCCTCGGGCGACGGGACGGGCGGAGCTGGCTGACCACGCTCGGATCCGATCGCCTGGTACCCGCCCCGATCCGCCCGTCCGGTCCGGAGGCGGTCGCCTACTCCGACGGTGCGCTCAGCCCCGCCGACTGGTGTGCCGCCGTCGCCACCGCCGTACGACGGATCCATGACGGGGAACTGCGCAAGGTTGTCCTCGCGCGCGACCTGCTCGCCGAGACCACCCCCGCGGTCGACCCGCGGTTCCTGCTGCAGCGGCTGGCCCACCGGTATCCGGAGTGCTGGACGTACGCCGTCGACGGCCTGGTCGGCGCTACCCCCGAGCTGCTGGTCAGCCGCCGCGGCCGCCAGGTCACCTCCCGGGTGCTGGCGGGGACGGTGAGGCGTGGCCGCCCCGACGAGGACGACGAACTGATCGCCGGGCTGGTGGCCAGCGGCAAGGACCAGGAGGAGCACCAGTACGCCGTCGCCTCGGTTGCCGACGCGCTGAGGCCCTACCTCCGCGGCCTGGCCGACCCCGGACCGCCCGAGGTTCTGCGGCTGGCGACCGTCGCGCATCTGGCCACCGTCGTCGCTGGACGGCTGGCCGCGCCCACGTCGGTACTTCAGCTCGTCGCGGCCCTGCACCCGACCGCGGCGGTCTGCGGTACGCCGACCGACGTGGCGCTGGACCTGATCCCCGAGCTGGAGGCGATGGACCGCCACCGGTACGCCGGGCCGATCGGGTGGATGGACGCCGACGGCGACGGCGACTGGGGCATCGCGTTGCGCTGCGCCGAACTCGACGGCCAGCGGGTCCGACTCTTCGCCGGCTGCGGCATCGTGGCCGGCTCGGACCCCGATGCCGAACTGGCCGAGTCCCTCGCGAAGTTCGTCACCGTTCGGGACGCGTTGGAAGGGCTCTAAGCCGAGTCGCGTAAGGCGTCGGTCACCGCCTGCTGCAGTCGAAGGTGGAGGGCTGCGGTGTCGTCGCGGCGGGTGCGGACGAGGACCACCCGCGGTCCAGTGCCGGCCAACGCCAAGGGTAGGTCGCCGGCGGTAGCCAGGACATCGCACGGCCAGCCCGCGGCCGTGGCGACGGCAGCCAGGTCCAGCCCGTGTGGTGTCCCGAACAGACGATCGAAGCCGGGCTGCGACGCCGGGGGCAGGGTGGAGAAGATGCCGCCTCCGTCGTTGTCCACCACGACCAGCCTCAGGTCGGGCCTGATCTCCCCCGGACCGAGCACCAAGCCGTTGTGGTCGTGGAGGAACGCGAGATCGCCGAGGAGGGCGTACGCCGGGCCGTCGTGGACGAGTGCCGCGCCGAGCGCGGTGGACACCAGGCCGTCGATGCCGCTGACGCCCCGGTTGCCGATCACGGCGACGTCGTCCCGTGGTCCGGCGTACGCCTCCAAGTCCCGGATCGGTCGGCTGGATCCGGCCAGCAGCAAGGATCGCGGGGGAAGTGCGGCCAGCAGGTCCCGCGCCAGCCGCGGCTCGGTGAGCCCGTCGCCCTCGTCGAGTACGTCGTCCACCACAGACCTGGCCCCGGCGTCCGCACGCCGCCAACTCCGCAACCAGCCGGTGGACTCGCGCGGCTCGGCGGTTGGTACGGCGGGCAGCACGAGACTGGCCCGGCGTACCGGATCGGCCCAGCGCGAGCTGGGGTCCACCACGACGACGCGGTGGGCCTGGCCGAGCCAGCCGAGCAGGGAGCGGGACAACCCGGGCTTACCCACGACGACGACGAGGTCCACGCGCATGTCCGCGGCGAAGCCAGGATCGGCGAGCAGCAGCGGGTAGGTCGCTATCGCGTTCGGACCTGACCTGGCGTTGCCGGTCGGCTCGGACAACATGGGCCAGCCGCAGTTCTCCGCCAACCTCCTGGCCGCCGCCGGCTCGGTGGCCCCGTGCCCGACGACGACCGCACCGCGCTCCGGCACCGGATCGGTCAGCGGCCGCGCCGGAGCGGGTTCCGCGTGGACGACGGTCCACGGTTCGGCTCCGTCGAGCTGGATGTGCTCGACCCAGGAGTCGTCGCCGTCGGGCACGAGCGGTTCGCGCAACGGCAGGTTCAGGTGCACCGGGCCGGGATCGCGGCGGTCCGTGGCTGCGGCGACGGCGCGCGCGGTCAGGGACCGCCAGAAGCGCACGGCGCCGGGTCGTTGCTCCGGCACCCCGACGTCGGCGGTGAAGCGCGTGGCGCCGCCGTACAGGCCGACCTGGTCCACGGTCTGGTTGGCGCCGGTGCCGCGCAACTCCGGCGGTCGATCGGCGGTGAGGACGATCAGCGGTACGCCGGCGTACGACGCTTCCAGAACGGCGGGGAACAGGTTCGCCGTCGCGGTCCCCGACGTGCAGACGACGGCGGTGGGCCGGCCGTTGGTCGCCAACCCGAGGGCGAGGTAGCCGGCCGACCGCTCGTCGATCCGGACGTGGACGCGGATCCGGTCCTGGCCGCCGAGGGCGAGGGCAAGGGGTGCCGAGCGTGAGCCCGGGGCCAGGACGGCATCCCGTACGCCGCAGCGGGCGAGCTCGTCGACAAGCACTCGCGCCAGCGCGGTGGACGGATTCACCGCTGGAGGCTATCCAGGGCTGGTGAATCCCGACGCCGCGCGCGACCTGCTCCGCCGACACCCCTTGGTGGACGGGCACAACGACCTGCCGTGGGCGCTGCGTACCCAAGCCGGGTACGACTTCGACCGGATGGACATCGCCGTACCGCAGCCATCCCTGCACACCGACATCCCCCGGCTGCGGGCCGGCGGGCTGGCCGGGCAGTTCTGGTCGGTGTACGTGTCGTGCGGTACCCCGGACCCGGTGACAGCGACGTTGGACCAGATCGATGCCGTGCACCGGATGGCGCAGCGGTATCCGTCCGACTTCGGGCTGGCGCGGACGGCGGACGAGCTCACTACGGTCGTGGGCCAGGGCCGGATCGCCTCGCTGCTCGGCGCCGAGGGCGGGCACTCGATCGACTGCTCGCTGGCGGTGCTTCGGGCGTTCTATGCGTTGGGGGTGCGTTACCTGACGCTGACCCACAACGAGAACGTGCCGTGGGCCGACTCGGCGACGGATTCGCCCGCGGTGGGCGGGCTTTCCGCGTTCGGCGTCGATGTGGTCCGCGAGATGAACCGGCTGGGGATGCTCGTGGACTGCTCGCACGTCGCGGTGTCGACGATGCGAGACGCGCTCGCCGCTTCGACCGCGCCGATCCTGTTCTCCCACTCGTCAGCCCGGGCCTTGTGCGATCACCCGCGCAACGTGCCCGACGACGTCCTGACGGCCATGGCCGCGGCCGGCGGGGTGTGCATGGTGACGTTCGTGCCGAAGTTCGTCTCGCCGGACTGCGCCGACTGGCAGCGCACCTCCGACGAGGCCGCCGCAGAGGCGGGCGTGAACATCAGGGACATCGCGGCTTCGGACGCCTGGGATCTGTCGTGGGAACGGCGCCAC
>JACCSC010000006.1 GCA_013813215.1 Geodermatophilaceae bacterium
GGCGCCAGGTCGATGTGCAGCCGGTTCTTCACCGTCTTGCCCTCGGACACCGGGACGAACACCAGGCCGGGCGGAGTCCGCTCCCAGGGCATCTCCCGTGCCATCTCCTCCGTCAGGTAGCCGGGAACGAGCACCACCTCGTCGTCGGCCTCGTAGACCTTCTGCCAGCCGAGCACCTCGGCCCACCAGCCGGCCTGGGCCGCGACGTCTCGGCAGTCGACGACGACGGTGTACCAACGCAGGGCCATGAGTCCTCCTCGATCCGGATCGACGCGCCGACCGTACGGGCGGCCGCCGACAGTTGCTGGCCCGCCGCCAGGTGTGACGATGGGACCGTGTCCCCTCCCTCGGCGCTGGTCCGGTTGCTCGTCGCCGCGCTGGCCCTGACTCTGACTGCCTGCACGGCAGCCGAACCACCGACGACCGAACCCACGCCCACGTCCGCTGCGGCCACCACGACGCCGTACCGCCCCTTCGCGCCGCAGCGACCGTTCGCCGCCATCTGCGCCGAGGCCACGCTCGACCGCCTGGACCTGGCCGGCCGGGCCGGTCAGGTGCTCATGGTTGGCCTGGACGTCACCGACCCGCTGGCACGCTTCGACGAGCTGGCGGCGTTCCGCATCGGCAACGTCTTCCTGGCCGGACGCAGCAGCGCGGGCGCCGAACCGCTCCGTACGGCGATCAGCGGGCTGCAGGCCCAGGCGGTCGGGACCACCGGCGCGTTCCTCCAGATCGCCGTCGACCAGGAGGGCGGCTTCGTGCAGACCCTCACCGGCCCCGGGTTCAGCGTCATCCCGACCGCACTCGAGCAGGCGGACCAGCCTGACCTCGCACAGCGCACCGGGCAGTGGGCCGCCGAGGTCGCCGGGACCGGCATCACGCTCAACCTGGCGCCGGTGGCCGACGTCGTACCGGCCGGTACAGCGCAGCAGAACCCGCCGATCGGGGCGTCATCGCGCCAGTACGGCTCCGAGCCCGCCGACGTCGCGGCGACCCTGACCACCGTCGTCACCGCGATGCGCGAGGCCGGGCTGGCTACCACGGTCAAGCATTTCCCGGGCCTGGGGCGGGTGCAGGTGAACACCGACACCTCGACCGGCGCGACCGACACGCAGGCCACCGCCGACGACCCGGCGCTGCTGCCCTTCCAGGCCGGCATCGCCGCCGGGACCGACGCCGTGATGATGTCCTCGGCCAGCTACCCGCAGCTGGACCCCGACGAGCCGGCCGCCTTCTCCGCGCCGATCATCGGCGGGCTGCTGCGCGACCGGCTCGGCTTCGACGGCATCGTCATCTCCGACGACCTGGGCAACGCGGTCGCGGTGTCGGGCCGGCCGGCCGGCCAGCGCGCGGTGGACTTCCTGGCCGCGGGTGGCGACCTGGTGCTCACCGTGAACGTCGCCGATGCCGGCCCCATGACTGCCGCCGTCGTGCAGCGGGCCCAGGGCGATCCGGCGTTCGCCAGCAGGCTGGACGAGGCCGCCCTGCGGGTCCTGCGCAGCAAGCAGGAAGCAGGCCTGCTCGTCTGCTGATGCGCTTGGAATTGACGCACGGACAGGCCGAGGGACTGGGCTTGCAGGGTCATGTGCCACGGCCTGCCCCAAGTCGTACGGCGAGAACTCCGAGTACGCCCAGTCGGTCCCCTCGACCAGCCGGTGCGAGAGATTGGCGACCAACAAGCTCGCCGTCGGCGCCCACCGAGCCGAACTCCCAGCCAGGTGACGAACCAGGCGGGCGTGCACTGCATCGTCGCGGCGACCGACGACGAACGCCCACGGTTGGGAGTTACCGGCCGACGGGGCCCATCGCGCCGCCTCGAGGATGGATTCCACCTCGGCTGACTGTGACCTGGGCCGAGGCATCGAACGTGGCAGGACTTCATCGAGAGGCCAGCAGCGGATGGAGCAGCCGCCCGCCGAGTCGTCCACGACCATCAATGTCCCGACGTCGGTGGGCCGGTGAACGCAGTAGAAGCGGCGTGCTGGTGGCCGGGATCGGCCGGATCGACGACGTCGCTGCTGCCGCCGGAGGGAGTGGGCGTACGGGACAGGGCGACCGCGACGGCGATGGTGGCCAGCATGAGCACCACCTCGCGGCCGGCGAACCGGCGGAAGGCCGACGGGCGGCCGGCGGCGAGCAGGGCGATGGCGTGTCGCCGGTGCCACCAGCCGAACCAGGCCAGGGCGGCCAGGGCGGCCAGCTTGACCAGGATCAGGACGCCGTACCCGCTGCCGAGGAGCTCCGCAAACAACCCGGTGCCGTCGCCCAGCCGGATGACCGCGTTCAGGAGCCCGGACGCGGCGGTCAGCCCGAAGCACACCAGGGCGACCGTGCTGTACCGGCTGACGGTCGCCGCATCCTTGCCTGGCGAGCGCCGCCGGAACATCAGCAGCGCGGCCAGTCCACCGACCCAGAGACTGACCGCGATCACGTGGATCACCAGGCTGACGGTGGCCAGCTCGTGCGCCCGGTGCGTGGCCGCGTGGCCGGTCAGGATCGGCGGCACGAGGGCCGCTAGAGCGAGGACCAGCACGAGCATCGGCCCGTCGGTCGTCTTCACCCGGCGGGCGCTCAGGGTCACCAACAGGGCGAGCGCGCTGACCAGCAGCAGCGACCGACTCTGGTCCAGCGACACCAGCGAGTCGGCGAAACCGGGTGCGGTCAGGACCTCGCCCAGCGACTGGCCGGCGATGTCGGCCAACGTGAGCAACGACCCGACCGCGGCCAAACCGGCCCACACCAGGGCGCACCAGGACGCCGCGCGGAGGGCGCGCTGTGCCGGCCGCCGCAGGTCCTGATCACGCGGCGGCACGAGATAGGCGGCGAAGAGCAGGCACCCGACCGCGCCGACCGCGGCGAAGTCCAACAACAGCCGGGTGATCGGCAGGAGCCAGCCGACGAACAGCCCCGCACCGGGCAACCCCGGCACGGTCGGCTCCGGCGCGCCGCCGAACGCTGCCAGGAGCAGGACGAGCAGCAGGATCGCGCCGACGACCAGGGTGGTAGCCACCAGCGCGGGGGACGCCCGGTCCGGCTCGGTGCGGGCCCGACCCGCTCGCGACATCACGCTCGTCCGGTCACCCCTGACCGGCGGTGCGTCGCCGGGCCACTACGGCGGCCGCGCCGCCCAACACGACGACGGCCGCGATCAGGCCAACCAGCAGCGGCAGCGCCCCGCTGCTGGCGTCGTCCTGGGCCGCGGCCGGAGCCACCGTGACCGCGGCTGCGCCGGCCGCCGATTCGGCCGCAGCGCTGCTGCCGGCGGCCGACGAAGGAGCCGCGCCGGTTGCCGGCGCCGTGGAGGCCGGCGCTGTAGTGGGGGGCAGCGTCACGGTGAAGCTCAGCTCGCCGGTGATGGGGTGCCCGTCGGCGGACACGACGCGATACGCGACGTCGTACCTTCCGTCCTCGGTCAGTGGGCGCAGCGGCTGGATGACGGTGCTGCCCTGGATCTGGGTCGCACCCTCCTGCCGGGCCTGCCCGTCCGGCCCGGTCACGACGACGTCGCTGAACTGGCTGTCGACCGCCTCGTTGTAAGGTGAGCGTCACCGCGGTGGGTGGCTGGACGAGTTCGGCCTGGTCGGCCGGCGTACTGGACTCCAGCGCGGAGTGCGCCAACACCGGGCCGGCGGTCAGCACGACTGCGGCCGCGAGAGCGAGCACCGACGTACCGCAGGCCGCGGCACGTCGCCAACGAGGACTGGACACAGAACCACCTGTCGATCGACCCACGGTCTGCGCCGCGGAGGCGGGGGTAGGGACACCGGCGGCGGCTGCCCTCCTCGACGGTGGGTCAGGCCGCAGCAGCGACCGGCGGTCCGCGCCGTGGGTGAGCGGTGGCAAGCAGTACGCCGGCGGCGGCCACCATCCGGCGGACCGGGCGCGGGCGGAGCACGGGCCGGCTGCTGATCAGGACGGGCGGATCCGGTACGCCGAGGTACCCGGCGGCCCGCGAGCACGCCTCCAGCACCGCCTCCCCGCGCGCCAGCGCAGCGGCCATCACCACGGTCGCGGCCGCGTGACCGGCCAGCATGCGCAGGTCGAATCCGTGCTGCTGGTTGTGCGTGGGCGCCAGCGACAGAGCCGTGTGGAAAGCGGCCTGGGCGAGCGCGGCGGCCCAGAGCAGCGCCCGGAAGTCGCGTCGGCGCCCGGCCCAGGCGACCGCCGCCAGCCCGATCAGCGCACTGGCCACCAAGGCCGGCGCTGCAGCAGGGGCGGATCCGCCGCCGAGGGTGTGGCCGGACAGGCCGAGCAACACGCAGCAGGCGGCGAGCAGCCCGCCCCGCAGCAGCCGCATCGTCCCCTGTCCGGCGTCCATGACAGCAGCCATGCTAACTAAGCCGGGCGCCCTGATCGCGATATGCCATCGGCCCTGATGACGGATAGTAACAAGGCGTAGCCGTGAGCGACGCAGCCCTGTGCGGTTTGGGGGATTTAGCCGCCCTTTGTGTCGCCGATTTCAAGACAATATTCGGATCTCCCATCTCACCGCGCGCTCCCATTCGAATACTGTAAGTTCGCCAGTAGCAGGGGGGCACATGGACCGGGGACACGAAAACTACTGCATCGCTGATGCGATGTTCTACGACGACCCCACCCGGGCGCGCGATGACGATGTCGACTTCGCAGTAGCCGAAACCCCGCTGCCGCCCGGCTGGTCCCGCGTGGAGTTCGAGGACTGGCTCGCGTATGCGCCCGCGGACGCGCCGGTGCCCAGCCAGGGCTGGAAGGTGCACGTCTCGGCGTCTCTCGCGCAGGCGCCGTCCACCCTGGCCACGGTCTACGACTACTGCATCGCGCACCGCCTGGCGTTCAAGTACGTCCGCAGCGCCCAGCTCCTGCTCCTCGCGAACGGCAAGTACGCCGACCGCGGGTCCAGCGGCAAGTTCATCACGATGTACCCGGTGGACGACGCAGACTTCGAGCGCGTCGTCACCGATCTCGAGGTTCTGCTCACCGGCCGCGCCGGCCCGTACATCCTCAACGATCTGCGGATCGGCGACGGCCCGGTCTATGTCCGTTACGGCGGCTTCAGCGAGCGCTGGTGCATCGGGCCGAACGGCGACCTCGTACCAGCGGTCGAACAGCCCGACGGCGAACTCGTACCAGACCTCCGCGGAGCGACGTTCCAGCCACCGGCCTGGGTCGACATGCCGAACTTCCTCACTCCGCACCTGCTGGCCCGCACGTCCACGACGATCGCGGACCTGCCGTTCCGGATCCAGCGTCCGCTGCACTTCTCCAACGGCGGCGGGGTCTACCTCGCCGAGGACACCCGCACCGGAGCGCTGGTCGTCCTGAAGGAGGCCCGCCCGCACGCCGGGCTGGCCATGGACGGGGCCGACGCCGTGGCCAGGCTGCGCCGCGAGCGGGACATGCTGGGCCGGCTGTCCGGTCTGGGCATCGTGCCCGAGGTCGTCGACTCCTTCAGCCTGGGCGGGCACGAGTTCCTGGCCCTGGAGTTCGTGGAGGGCCAGGCGCTGAGCAACACCCTGGTCGACCGCTACCCGCTGGCGGTGCTGGGTGACAACGTCGATCTGGCCGGATACACCAGCTGGGCCCTGGAGATGCACGCCAAGGTCTCCACCGCCGTGGAGGCGGCGCACGGTCGGGGCGTCGTCATCGGCGACCTGCATCCGTTCAACGTGCTGGTCGGATCCGACGGCCGGGTAACCCTGATCGACCTGGAGATCGCCTCGCTGGTGGAGGAGGGCCGTCGCCCGACGCTGGGTGACCCGGCCTTCGCGGCGCCCCGGCCCTGCGTCGGCTTCGACATCGACCGCTACGCCTTGGCCTGCCTGCGGCTGTTCATGTTCCTCCCGCTGACCGAGCTGATCTCCCTCCATCCCGACAAGGCAGGTCAGTTCGCCGCCGACATCTGCGACGAGTTCCCGGTGCCTGTCGAGTTCGTGGCCGCTGCCGTCCGGACGATCGCCGGCCTCAGCTCCGTGGGCGAGACCGTCCCGGAACCGGCCTGGGTGCCTCGCGGGCAGGCCTGGCCGGAGCTCGACGGGGATCCGGCGAGCTGGAAGTCGGTGCGGGACAGCCTGGCCGGGGCGATCCTGGCCAGTGCCACCCCCGAACGCACCGACCGGCTGTTCCCCGGTGACGTCCGGCAGTTCGAGTTCGGTGGGCTCAACTTGGCCTACGGGGCGGCGGGCGTCCTGTACGCCCTGTCCGCGACCGGTGCCGGTACCCGGCCCGAACACGAGCAGTGGCTCGTCCGGCAGGCGCGTAGTCCGCAGCCGGGCAGCCGGTTCGGCCTCTACGACGGCCTGCACGGCGTCGCCTGGGCGCTGGACCGGCTCGGTCGTCGGGACGACGCGCTGGCCGTGCTCGACATCTGCGTCGACACCCTCGACGGTGCCTGGGACCAGCTCGGCACGGACCTGTTCGGCGGACTGGCCGGCATCGGCCTCAACGTCGCCTACTTCGCGGAGCAGACCGGCGACGCCGCCCTGTGGACGCTGGCCGGTGAGATCGTGGAGTTGCTCGCCGACGAACTCGGCGACGAGCAGGACGTGCCGGCGCTGAGCGGAGGCCGGCACCCGCACGCCGGACTGACCCGGGGCTCGTCGGGACCCGCTCTGCTGTTCCTGCGCGCCTACGAGCGCAGCCGGGACCCCGCGTTGTTGGAGTTCGCAGCCACCGCACTGCGGCAGGACCTGCGGCGGTGCATCCTGCGCGACGACGGGGCGCTGGAGGTCGACGAGGGTTACCGGACGATGCCCTACCTGGCCGACGGCAGTGTCGGCATCGGCATGGTGCTGGAGCAGTACCTGCGGTACGCCGACGACGACCGCTTCGCCGTCGCAGCGGCGCAGATCAGGGTGGCGGCCAGCTCGCAGTTCTACATCGAGCCGGGTCTGTTCAGCGGTCGGGCCGGGATGATCCTGCACCTCGGCAGCCAGCTCCGCGACGACGTACCGACGTCCCTCGTGGCGGGACACGTTCAGCGGCTGGGCTGGCACGCGATCGGATACCGGGGCCAGCTGGCATTCCCCGGGGAGCAGTTGCTGCGGCTGTCGATGGATCTGGCGACCGGTACGGCCGGTGTGCTGCTCGGGCTCGGTGCCGCCTGGCACGACGAGCCAGTGGAACTTCCCTTGTGCGGTCCCGTCGGGAGGGACCGTGCTGAAGCTGAGAGGAGGTGAATAGACATGGCACTTCTCGACCTGCAGGGTCTCGACGTTGACGAGACCAACTTGTTCGGTGGTGGCCGTCGGCGTAGCCGGCGTAGCCAGCGGTGCGGCGGCGGCAGCCGCCTGAGCCTCGCTCTTTGCTGAGCGAGTTCGCCTGAAGATCGGCCGGGCGGTCGTCCCGAACCCGGGACGGCCGCCCGGCTGCACCAGCAATCACCGCGGGAGGGGGGTTGGGTGTCAACCGTGCAGGGGACCGCCGCTTCCCGGACGACGAACCGGCTCGTCCTCGACATCGGCCGCCAGGCCGGACCTTGGGCCGTTGTCCTCGCCGCGAACGGCGTACTGCTCGCCCTGGCCGAACTCGCACTGCCGGCCCTGCTGGGCGCCACGATCGACGATCTGTTGGACGCCGCGGTCGGCGCCTCCATCGTCGCGCTGGCGGTCGTCGTGGCCGTCGTGCTGCTGGCCGAGGCCACGGAGGACGTCGCCGTCGCGCAGGCCACTGCCCGCTCCACCTCACTGCTGCGTACCCGAGTGCTGCGCCACGTCCTCGCGGTCGGGCAACGGGTTCCCGAGAGTTTCTCCACCGGCGAGCTGACCGCGCGCACGGTGGGCAATACCGCCGAGGCCGGCAGCGTCGCCGCGGATGCCATCCGGGCCGCCATCACGATGCTCCCCGCGGTCGGAGGCGTCGTTGCGCTCTTCGTCATAGACCGTTGGCTCGGTGTGACGTTCCTGCTGGGTGCCCCTGTCTTGTTGCTCGTGTTGTGGCTGTTCGCCAAGGAATCCGCTGACCTGTCGGCGGAGTACCTGAGCACCCAGGGCGTGATCGCCGCCCGGCTCGCCCAGGCCCGCGCCGGTGCCCGGAGCATCGCCGCTGCGGGCGCGGCCGACCGTGAGGTCACCCGGGTTCTGGCACCGCTGCCGGGCCTGCACCGCAGCGGTGTCCGGATGTGGCGAGCCCAGAGCCGAGTGACCATCCAGGACATGCTGACCTTCGCCGCCTTGGAGATCGCGGTGCTCGCGGTGGCCGGCTGGCAACTGGCCGCCGGTCGGATCAGCCCGGGCGAGCTCGTAGCGGCCAGCCTGTACGTCGGATTGGCGGCCAACCTCAGCGCGCTGGCCCCGGCCGTCGGTCGGCTCGTGCGCGCCCGCGCTGCCGCCGCACGACTCGATGAGGTGCTCGCCCTGCGGCCGACCCGCTACGGCAGCTGCCCGCCGGCGCCCAGCGGAGGGCGGGTGGAGTTCCGCTCGGTGACTGTTCGCCGTGGTGCGCAAACCGTTCTGGACAGGATCGATCTGCACGTCCCACCCGGCTCGGTGCTGGCCGTCGTCGGACGCAGCGGGTCAGGCAAGTCCGTGCTCGCCGGCCTGGTCGCGCGACTGCAGGACCCCGACGAGGGGCAGGTGGTACTGGACTGCGTTCCACTGCCGCTGCTCAGTCATCACGAGCTCCGCAGCGCCGTCAGCTATGCCTTCGCCCGGCCGACTCCGTTCGGCCACACGATCCGCGATGCCGTCGCGTTCGGCCTGCCGGGGCCGGCCGGGATCGATCTCGGTGTCGACGTGGTTGCCGCCTCGAGTGCGGCGCGAGCCGATGCCTTCATCCGACGCCTGCCGCAGGGTTACGACACGTCACTCGGAGCCGCGCCGATGTCTGGCGGGGAGCTGCAGCGGCTGGGACTGGCCAGGAGCTTCGCGCACGCGGGGCGGGTCATCGTGCTCGACGACGTGGCGGCCAGCCTGGACACCGTGACGGAACACGAGATCAGCTGCGCCCTGCAGGAGATGACCGACCGCACCCGGATCCTGGTCGCCCACCGCTCCTCGACCGCCGCCCGAGCCGACCGCGTGGTCTGGCTGGAGGACGGTCGGATCCGCGCCCTCGCATCGCATCACGAGCTCTGGTCCGATCCGGCGTACCGCGCCCTGTTCGGGGCCGGGGATCAGCACCCGGAGCCGGTGCTGACCACGGCGGTGGCCGGATGACCGCCGTTCGCGACGTACTCGCCGGCTCGGACCACGCTCCCGGGCCCGAGCCGGACGCCGGCGCTGCCCACGTCGAGGCCCGCAGACCCGATCCCGATCCCGAAACCGGGCGCCACCGCGCCGGAGGGCCCGTCACCTGGGGATCCCGCGATCCGGCCCGGGAACTTCTCCTGTCGACTCTGCGCGAGCACCGCCGGGAGCTGCGCGGACTGGCCGGCTGGTCGGTGCTGGAGGCGGTCCCGGCGCTGGTCTCGGGCCTGGCCGTCGCCCAGGCGATCGACGACGGCTTTCTGGCCGGGCGCCCCGTGACGGGGCTGTTGTGGCTCGCCGCGCTGGCCGGCAGCGTGCTGCTGGGGGCGGTCGGGACCCGCCAGACACTCACCCGGTTGGCCGCGGTGGTGGAGCCGTTCCGCGACGACCTGGTGCGCCGGGTGGTGGGGAGTTCAGTGCGCCGGCCGGCTCCCGCGGGGCGCGCGGAGTCCGGCGGTGACGTGGCGCGGCTGACACAGCACGTCGAGATCGTGCGGGAGGCCTACGCCGCCGTACTGATGACCGTCCAGCAGTTCGTCGTGGTCGTGCTCGGAGTGGTCATCGGGCTGGCCGCGCTCGCCCCGGCCGTGCTGCCGTTCGTGATCGTTCCGATCACGCTGGCGCTGGCCGCGTTCTCGCTCGTGCTGCGAGGCATGGCCCGGCGCCAACGAGACTCGATCCTGGCCGACGAACGACTCTCCGACGGGGCGGCGTCGGTCGGGACCGGGATGCGTGACGTCGTCGCCTGCGGTGCCGAGGAACTCGTGGCCGCTGATCTGAACCGGCACGTCGGCGCCAACGCCAAGGCGCTGGGCGGCCTCGGCTGGCTGACCGGCGCCAGCACCCTGATCATCGGGCTGGGTGGCTGGCTGCCGGTCCTGCTGCTCCTCGCGGCCGGCCCCTGGCTGCTCGGCCAGGGCGCCACGACCGGCCTGCTGCTCGGCGCGGTCGCCTACACCCTGCAGGGTGTGCAGCCGGCCCTGCAGACCCTGGCCGAAGGCCTCACCGGGCCCGGGCTCTGGCTGATGGTCACCGTCCGCCGGGTGGCCGAGACGACCACCCGTCCGGATCCGCCGGTCGAGCTGGCCCGGCCGGACCCGGCTCGGCCAGTCGGGACCGAACTCCACCTCGAGGGTGTCGGCTTCGCCTACAGCCCGTGGGCCGCACCAGTGGTGCAGGAGCTGACATTGTCCATCCCGCCGGGGGACCACCTGGCCGTCGTCGGGCCGAGCGGCATCGGGAAGTCCACGCTGACCGGGCTGCTGACCGGTTTGCTGCGGCCCGACGCGGGAACCGTCCGGTTCGGCGGCCTCGAGCTGGCCGGGTGGGACCCGGCCGAGCTCGCCCGCCGCCGCGTGCTCATCCCGCAGGAGGCTTACGTGTTCGCCGGCAGCCTGCGGGAGAACCTCACCTACCTCGCACCGGACGCTGACGACGCGACCCTCGACGCCGCGGTCGACCTCCTGGGCGGGCGCCTCCTGATCGACCGGGTCGGTGGGTACGACGCGCTGGTCGATCCCGAGCCGCTCTCCTCCGGCGAGCGGCAGCTGCTCACCCTGGTGCGCGCCTACGTGTCGCCGGCGCCCCTGGTGATCCTCGACGAGGCGACCTGCCACCTCGGTGCGGCCGCCGAAGGCGTGATCGAGCGAGCTTTCGCCGCGCGGCACGGAACGCTCGTGGTCATCGCACACCGGATCAGCTCGGCGCTGCGGGCGCGTCGCATCCTGGTGCTGGACGGCACCGAGGCCCGGATCGGCGACCACGAGGCGCTGCTACTGCAGTCGTCGCTCTACCGGGATCTCGTGGGGCACTGGCACGGCGCCTGACCCCCGGCTACGACCGGCTTAGCCGCTTGCGGAGCAGGCGGTTGTGCTCCTCGACGCGGCGCTGCGGCCCGGTGTCCTCCGGTACGTCGTACCGGCTCACCTCACGCAACCAGGTGTCGACGTACCCGAGCCGGGCGTACAGCCGGGCCGCCGCCTCGTTGTCCTGACCGACCGCCAGGGACACCTGGCGGTGGCCGCGGTCGCGGATCCGCTGCTCGGCCGCGGCTACCAACTCGCCGCCGACGCCACGACCGCGCCAAGCCGGCAGTACGGTGAGGTTGCTGATCGCCGGAGTGTCGGGCATGGCCGCCCGGCTGGCGGCGTCGAGGTGCCCGGCCCAGCGGACCAGCCCGGACCCGACGGGCCGAGCGCCGGCCCAAGCGACGAGATACGTCGCCTCGCCGGCCTGCTGCCGCCGGAGAAACTGCGCGTGCAGGGCACCGCCGACCGACGGCATCGACTCCTCCAGCGCCCCGAGGTCCTCCTCGGTGCACGCGCGGATCTCGTACACGGTGGCGTGACCGCTGCGCTGCAAGTCGCGGTACCTGCGCGCGCTGTGAGGCGTCACCACCTCGACGTCGGCCCCGTCCCAGGAGAACAAGATCGGCCCGAGCAGCGGCCGGCGGGGTCGGTCATCCGGCGCCGTCGGCGGGCGTCAAGTCCAGCCAGGTCGTCTTGAGCTGGGTGTACTTCTCCATGGCGTGCAGCGACTTGTCCCGACCGAAGCCGGACTGATTGTAACCCCCGAAGGGCACGGTGATTCGCGGCCCGCACGGCGGCGGCATGGCAGGCCGACTTCCACGCGGCCGGGCTGCCGCTCGCGCTCGCGCTGGACTACAACGAGGTCAGATCGGCCTGGCCGGCCTGCTTCGAGGATGACGGCGGCCTGGCCGTGCCTACCGCACCGTTCCAGCTGTCGTAGCGGCCGTCCGTCAACGACGCAGGAC
>JACCSC010000032.1 GCA_013813215.1 Geodermatophilaceae bacterium
GCAATGACGTTCTCCAGCACCCACGACCACGGCGGGAAGACCGCGTCCTCGACGCCGGTCTCGACGTAGCCGCAGAGCCCCGAGCAACCATCCGCCGACCGGCCGAAATCAGGCGGGATCTTCCAGCTCACGTTGGACAACCACAACACTCCAGCGGTCACCCGCAGCGCGGCCGGTAGGACCCGCTCCGTCCGGGAAGTGGGGCCTGCAACCGGCCGACCGTCTACAGCCATGGCTCATGCAAGCACAAAATGGCCATGGACACCTCGATTCGCTCAGATGGGTCGCAGTTCCGTAAGCACCGCCGAGCGCAGGCTTCCTGTCAATCTCTTCCCACGGGGATGAACACCCGGCAGCAGCCAGCCGTAGGCACCCTTGCCCGGCCAACAGACCGGCGCCGGATGCGCCACCCGGGCGGTAGGCGCAACACGACAGGAGCACCACATGCAACGCAAGACAGTTCTAGGCTTCACCGCCGCGCTGGCCTTGGCCACAGTCGTAGCCGGGGCGCCACTCGCCACGGCTGAGCCCCGTCCCGACGCCGGCACGGCCAGCGACGGGGGTGGCGAGGACCTGGTAGCGATCGGTCTCACCACCAGCCAGCGGTTGGTCTCGTTCGGGGTCGATAGCCCGGAACAGGTGACCGGGATCGGTCGGGTGAGCGGCCTGCAGGGTGACCGCCGGCTGATCGGCATCGACTACCGGGTGCAGGACGGCCTGCTGTACGGCGTCGGCAACGCCGGCGGCATCTACACCCTGGACGATTCGAGCGCCGCCGCGACCAAGGTGTCCCAGCTGACTGTGGCGCTCGAGGGAACGAACTTCGGCGTCGACTTCAACCCGGCCGCTGACCGGCTGCGGGTGGTCAGCGACACTGGGCAGAACCTGCGCCACGACGTCAACCCCAGTGACGCGACGACCGTCGACGTCACGCTGACCTAGCCGCCGGCGACCACGCCGGCGACCGGCATCACGGGGTCGGCGTACACGAACAACGACCTCGACACCAACACCTCCACCACGCTGTACGCCGTCGACACCAACCTGAACCAGCTGGCCATCCAGTCGCCGGCGAACAACGGCACGCTGGCCCCCACCGGGCTGCTGACCATCGACGCCGGCCCCAGCGCCGGCTTCGACATCTACCGCAAGATCCGCAACGGCACCACCGTCGAGCTGTTCGGCTACGCCACGATGCGGGTCGGCAGCAGCTACCGGATGTACGAGATCACGCTGTTCTCCGGTAACGCCGAGCTCGAGGGCACCTTCGCACCCTTCAACCAGGTCATGGACCTGGCGATGCCGCTCAACCAGCTCTAGTCCCACCGCGCAGCTGGTGCCGGGCGGCTCTCGCTCGGCGCCAGCCGCGTCTCGGGGGTCGTGCGGCGGCCGCTCAGTGCGCGACGGCGCCCTCCGCGCCGGCACCGGTGAGCGAGCGGACCTCGAGCTCGGCGTACTTGGCCTCGTTGGGCTTCTCCTTGGACAGGATGCTGCCGAGGTAGCCGAGCAAGAACGCCGCCGGGATCGAGACCAGGCCTGGGTTGCGCAGCGGGAACCAGGCGAAGTCCGCGTTGGGGAAGACCGACGTGTCCGTCCCCGACACCACCGGGGAGAAGATGATCAAGCCGACGCAGATGATCAGGCCGCCGTAGATGCTCCACACCGCACCTTGGGTGGTGAACCGCTTCCAGAACAGCGTGTAGAGGATCGTCGGCAGGTTCGCCGAGGCGGCGATGGCGAAGGCCAGTGCCACCAGGAAGGCGATGTTCAGTCCCGCCCGCAGGGCCAGGATGCCGAGCACGATGGCGATCAGGCCGATCACGACGGCGGTGATCCGGGCGACCCGGACCTCTTCGCGCTCGCTGGTCTCCGTGCGCTGACCCTTTTTGTGCAGCGTCGCGTAGACGTCGTGGGCGAAGGACGCCGACGCGGTGATGGTCAGGCCGGCCACCACGGCCAGGATCGTGGCGAAGGCGACCGCGGAGATGACGCCCAGCAGGATCGTCCCGCCGAGCTCGAAGGCGAGCAGCGGCGCCGCGGAGTTCACCGCGCCGGGCGAGGCCAGGATCTTCTCGGGACCGACGAGGGCACCCGCGCCGTAGCCGAGGATCAGGCTCATCAGGTAGAAGCCACCGATCAGCCAGATCGCCCAGACCACGGACTTCCGGGCGTCCTTGGACGTCGGGACCGTGTAGAAGCGCATGAGCACGTGCGGCAGCCCCGCCGTACCCAGGATCAGGGCGAGCGACAGAGAGATGAAGTCGATCTTCGACGTACCGGTCAGGCCGTACTGCGCTCCTGGCTCGAGCTCGCTGCCCGCCTCCGCGCCCGCGCCGAGCAGCGCGGAGAGGTTGAAGTTGAATTTGGCCATGACGAGGACGGCCATCACGATCGTGCCGGCGATGAGCAGCGTGGCCTTGACGATCTGCACCCAGGTCGTGCCGCGCATGCCGCCGATGAGGACGTAGGCGATCATCAGCGCGCCCACGACGAAGACCACGATGCCCTCGGCCACGGCCCCGTCGACGCCGAGCAGAAGCGAGACCAGGCCGCCCGCGCCGGCCATCTGGGCCAGCAGGTAGAACAGCGACACGACGAGGGTGGACACCGCCGCGGCCATCCGGACCGGGCCCTGGCGCATCCGGAAGCTCAGGACGTCGGCCATCGTGAACCGGCCGGTGTTGCGCAGCAGTTCGGCGACCAGCAGCAGCGCCACCAGCCAGGCCACCAGGAAGCCGATGGAGTACAGGAAGCCGTCGTAGCCGTAGACCGCGATCGCGCCGGCGATGCCGAGGAACGACGCCGCGGACAGGTAGTCACCGGCGATGGCGGTGCCGTTCTGGGTGCCGGTGAACGAGCGCCCGGCGGCGTAGTAGTCGGCCGCGGACTTGTTGTTGCGGCTGGCCCGGAACGTGATGAACAGGGTCAGGACGACGAACGCGGCGAAGATGGCGATGTTGAGGATCGGTTCGCCGATCTCGGTCTCAGGCACGCTTCGCTCCCTTGCGCAGTGCGTCGTGGTCGGACTCCAGCTGCTCGCGCAGCCGGTCGGCAATGGGGTCGGTGTTCTTGTTCGCGTGCCGCACGTACAGCGCGGTGATAAGGAACGTCGAGACGAACTGCAGCAGGCCGAAGATGAGGCCCACGTTGATGTTGCCGACGACCTTCGTGGCCATGAAGTCGACGGCGTACGCCGACATCAGCACGTAGAGCAGGTACCAGACCATGAAGACCACGGTCATCGGGAAGGCGAAGCCCCGGAACCGCTTGCGGAGCTCCTGGAACTCGTCGGAGCGTTGGACGCGCTCGTAGTCCTGCTGCGAGATCTCGCGTCGCGTCAGTTGGGTCACCGGCAACCTCCAGGCAGGCTCGTCACGCCGCACCGTCGCGAAGTGGTGCCGGTCACCGTAGGGTCCGCGGTCCGGGCCACCGGGTGACGCGCGG
>JACCSC010000040.1 GCA_013813215.1 Geodermatophilaceae bacterium
GCAGCTGCGGCGTGTACAGCCGGCCGAGCGCGCCGTAGATCGTCGGGAACAGGTAGAAGACTCCGAGCAGGGCCAGCACGACCACCGTCGTCCGGCGGGCCGCCCGGCCGTCGGGGTTGGTGTAGAAGCGGACCAGCACGTGCGGCAGGCCCATCGTGCCGAGGAACGTGGCCAGGATCAGCGAGTACGTCGCGAACAGCGGGTGGTCCGGATGGCCACCGCCGCTCGACAGCGGCGCGGCCCAGTCGTCGTTGTCCAAGGCGGCGAGGGCGTCGGCATGCGGCACGGCGGCACCGGCCGGGAACGTGAGTTCCGCCCCGGCGGCCGCCTCGTGACTGCCTGGCATCCACCGCAGCGGACCGTCCACCACGGCGCCGTCGACCACCCCCTCGGCCCGCAGGTCGACCAGCCCGGTGACCGTCACCCGGACGGCGACGTCGATCTGCACGGTGGTCAGCTCGCGGAACGTCGGGACGGACTCGCTGGTCAGCTCGCCCACGCCGCCGGTCCGCCACACCAGGAGCAGGAAGAAGGCCGGTACGGCGAGTGCGGTCAACTTGAGCCAGTACTGGAACGCCTGCACGAACGTGATGCTGCGCATCCCGCCGGTCGCGACGTTCGCGGTCACCACGACGCCGACGACCACCGCACCGAGCCAGTACGGCGCCCCGGTCACGGTGCCGAGGGTCAGTCCCGCCCCACGCAGCTGCGGCACGAGGTACAGCCAGCCGATCAGGACGACGAACCCGGCGCAGAGCAGCCGCAGGCGGGGCGAGCCCAGCCGCGCCTCGGCGAAGTCGGGCAGGGTGAAGGCGCCCGATCGGCGCAGCGGGGCCGCGACGAACAACAGCATCGCCAGATAGCCGGCGGTGAACCCGACCGGGTACCAGAGCACGTCCGCGCCGAACTTCATGACCAGCCCGGCGACCCCGAGGAACGACGCCGCGGACAGGTACTCCCCGCTGATCGCCGACGCGTTCCAGCCGGGGCTGACGGTGCGGGAGGCGACCAGGAAGTCGCTCGTGGTGCGGGCGAGGCGGACGCCGTACGCGCCGATGACCAGGGTCGCGACGGTGACCAGCACGATCGCCGGCAGCGCGTAGGGGTTCACGAGCCGCCGACGAACTCGGCGAAGTCCTGCTCGTTGCGCTCGGCCTGCCGGACATACAGGCGCGCCACGAAGTACAGGAAGGGGTAGGCCAGGATGCCGAGCAGCAGCCAGGGCAACCGCAGCCCGAACACCTCGACCGCGGCCAGCCCCGGTACGACGGCGAACAGTAACGGCAGGCCGCCGAGCAGTGCCGCGACGACCACGGACAGTCGCAGCGCGAGGCCGAGTTGGGCCCGGATCAACCCCTGGACGAGAACCTCACCGACCCGGGTCTGCTCCTCGATCTCCCGGACCGTGCGGTCCAGCCGCACCGAACGGCGCGCCGACAGGTCGACGCGGACCCGGGGCGGGACGGCCGGATCGCTCACCGGACCCAGCCCGCCTTCGCCGCCCGGACGAGCCGATCCTTGAGGTCACGGGTGAGCCGGCGGCTGACCGGCAGCTCGCGGTCGTCGATCACGACGACGTACCCGGTGCCGGTGAGCCGCAGCTCCGAGATCAGCCGCAGACACACGAGGTACGAGCGGTGGATGCGGACGAACCCCACGCCGGACCACCGCTCCTCGAGCACGGCCAGTGGAACCCGGACCAGGTGGCTCTCCTCCGCGGTGTGCAGCCGCGCGTAGTCGCCCTGCGCCTCGACCCAGCGGATCGTCGACCGGGCGAGCATCCGGGTCCGGCCGGCCAGCTCGACCGGGATCAGTTCGTCCTCGTCGGCCGGCGTGGAGGCCGGGGGCGGGCCCTCCAGGGCGGACACGATCCGGCGCAGCGTCTCGGCGAGCCGGTCCGCGTGCAGCGGCTTGAGCAGGTAGTCGACGGCGCCGAGTTCGAAGGCGTCCACCGCCCGGTCGTCGTGTGCGGTGACGAAGACGACGAGTGGCGGGTGCGCGAAGTTGGCCAGCACCCGGGCCAGCTCCAGCCCGTCGAGGCTCGGCATCCGAATGTCGAGGAAGACCGCGTCCACCGCACCGTCGCGCAACAGCCGCAGGGCCTGGGCGGCGTCGCCCGCAGTGTCCACGTGCGCCACCCGGTCGTCGCCGCGCAGCAGGTAGGCCAGCTCATCCAGCGCGGGTGGCTCGTCATCCACCGCGAGGACCCGCAACGCCCTCACGAGGCCCGCCCTGCGATACCGGCGCTCACGAGGCTCGCACCCCGGCCGCGAACTTGGGGATCCGCATGCTGACCTTCGTACCGGCTCCGAGCGCGGTCTCCACCACGAGGCCGTAGTCGTCGCCGAACACCGCGCGCAGCCGGTCGTCGACGTTGCCCAACCCCAGGTGACCGCCGTCCTCATCGGGGTCGAAATTGAGCAGGAGGTCCGGATCCATCCCGACTCCGTCGTCCTCGACGCTGATGTGGCACTCGGCTCCTGCGTCGATGGCCACGATCTCGATCGTCCCGACGCCGGTCTTGCCGGCCAGCCCGTGCCGTACGGCGTTCTCGACCAACGGTTGCAGGGCCAGGAACGGTACGGCGACCGGCAGCACCTCGGGCGCGACCTGCAGGCGGGCCTGCAGGCGGTCGCCGAAGCGGGCCCGCTCCAGGATGAGGTAGCGCTCGATGTTGTGCAGTTCCTCGGCCAGCGTCGTGAAGTCGCCCTGGGAGCGGAAGCTGTAGCGGGTGAACTCGGCGAACTCCAGCAGCAGCTCCCGGGCGCGCACGGGGTCGGTCCGGACGAACGACGCGATCGCGGTGAGCGCGTTGTAGACGAAGTGCGGACTGATCTGCGCCCGCAGCGCGCGGACCTCGGCCTGGGCGAGCGCGGCTCGGGAGCGGTCCAGCTCGGCCAGCTCCAGCTGGGTGGACACCCACCGCGCGGTCTCCGTGGCCGCCCGGAGCAAGCCCGTGCCGGGCTCCGAGCCGGTGGTCACGATCAGCGTGCCGGCCACGCGTTGCTCGACGGCGAGGGGTACGACGACGGCGGCCTGGACCGGGCAGTCCGGGTCACCGCAGGTCAGGTCGTCGTAGCCGATCACCGCCGGGCGGCCGGTTTTGAGCGGTTCGGCCGCGGCCTGGACGAGGGCGTCGGCGTGGTGCTCGGCCGGGCCCTCCCAGGCCAGCAGCCCGTCCGGTCCGGTCATGGCGATGGCGGGAGCACCGAGCAGCAGGCGCAGGTGCCGGGCGGACCGGGCCGCCGAACTCGCGGTGAGGCCGACCCGCAGCGGCGGCGCGGCCTGGCTCGCGGTGTGCAGCGCCTGGAAGGCGACGCGTTCCTCGGCCGTGGAGAAGCCCCTGCGCTGCCGCCGTCGGCCGACGATCGGCGCGAGCAACGCGGCGACCAGCAACAGCGACAGCACGACGACCGCTGTCTGCATGCCGCCGATCGTGGGTGCTGCGCCGCGCAGAAGCAATCACCCCGTGTGCACCGGCCGCCCTCGGTGCCGTGGACGGCTTCGACGGCGGGCAAGCAGCGCGACACGGCTCCGCGACACCGCTCTTGTGCACATCACCCGGGCGAACACACTGATCTGCCGATGAGCGGAAGTCGGCTCCGGGCAAACGGATCAGGGCAACGACCTCGTCGCGCAGTCGGGTCACGGTTCACCTACGTGCGTCTCTCCGCCCAGATGGGGCGTGTCCGGTAGCTGCTGCCTACCGCCCACTTGGGGCGACCGACTTCGCCCACTGTGGTGCGGCTCAATCCCCACCGACCGGGCCGCGCCACGCGGTACGGGAGTGTCGAGATACCCAAGAGCGAATGCAGGCAGTGCGCCGCCGCTACAGAACAGTCGCGCCGGGGAGTCTGCCGGCCGACACGAACTGCCTGTTCGCGGGTATGCCATGCGGACCCCGGTCGTTTCCGTGCCACACAGCCCTTCTTCGCCGCGTTTCGACTTCCGCGCCGCGGCGGTGAATGCCGTCGTCTGGCCAGGCGTGCTGCGATCTGGGCTTGTTCCCACCGCTCACCGGTAGGACGATTGACGGCTCTTCGCCATGAAACGTGGTCGGCTGCTCGACGCGTAGTTCGTTCCTGGGTCTGAAGCTGGGCCTGGGGCCTCAAGATCGCGGTGTCAAGGACGCGACAGGGGAGGCCCCAGGTGAGTGATGACGGTAGTGCCGGCACGGCCATGCTCGGGTTGGCGGGGTTCCGGCTGCTCGGGGTGTCCGGGGCGTACGGGGAGTTGGAGCAGGTCATCGAGACCACGGCTGCGGTCGCGTGGTGCCTCGGGGTGCGGGGTCGCGGCGCGTCCGCACGGGCGCTGCCAGGTCCGGGTCCGGGCCCTGCCCTGCGGGGGTAGGGCGGTCACCTTGGTGTGGGTGAAACGCTTGTGGTGCTGTCCCGAGCCGCTGTGCCCGGTGGCCACCTGGTCAGAGGCCAGCGACGAACTGCGACCTCGGGCGTCGCTCAGCGAGCGGGCCCGCCGCGCGGCGTGCCGGCTGGTCGGCGCCGCCGGCTTGGACGTCGCCGCGGTCGCCACCATGTTCGGGGTCGGGTGGGCCACGGTGATGCGGGCGGTC
>JACCSC010000041.1 GCA_013813215.1 Geodermatophilaceae bacterium
GCGCAGCCACTTCTCGTAGGCCTGCACCTCGGGCAGGAAGTCGGCCCGACCGGGCTGGATGTTCAGCAACAGCAGCGCCCCCGCCCGCCGGGCGGCATCCAGGTAGTCCTGGATCAGCGCGTCGTCGGAGCGTCCGCTGTAGTCGCCCTCCGGGGTAGGGAACGGGTGCGCGATGGTCGTGATCAGCTCGAACACCGGCAGTACCGGCCGGGCGCCGGCGTACGGCGCGATCTGCTGGCGCATTTCCGCGGCCGCCGCGTCCAGGTCGCCGGTCAGCCGGCCCAACGCCGGCGAGCCGGGACCTCCGGAGAAACCGACCAGGCGGTACGCCGGGAAGACCGTCCGCCCACCGCCGGGCAGCTGGGGCGGCGGCGGGGTGGTCGGCGCGGCAGTGGTCGGGGTGGCGCTGGTGGTGGGTGCGCTGCTCGCGGCGCTGGTCGATTCCGGCGCCGAGCGGCTCGGGGTGCTGCCGGCGCTGCATCCGAGCGCCAGCAGCAGGCAGAGCAGCGCCGCGCCGCCCCGCCCCGCCCGGTCAGCGGCCGAGCGCATAGTCCTTGAGCAGTCCTCGGCTGATGATCATCTTCTGGATCTCGCTGGTGCCCTCGCCGATCAGCAGGAACGGCGCCTCACGCATCAGCCGCTCGATCTCGTACTCCTTGGAGTAGCCGTAGCCGCCGTGGATCCGGAACGCCTCCTGGGTCACCTCGACGCAGTACTCGCTGGCCAGCAGCTTGGCCATCCCGGCCTCCACGTCGTTACGCTCGCCGGCGTCCTTGAGCCGTGCCGCGTTGACCATCATCAGATGCGCGGCCTCGACCTTGGTCGCCATCTCGGCCAGCTTGAACGCGATGGCCTGGTGCTCGGCGATCTTCTTGCCGAACGTTTCCCGTTGCTGCGCATAGGAAATCGCCAATTCGAAGGCTCGGATCGAGATGCCACAGGCCCGGGCGGCGACGTTCACCCGACCGACCTCGACGCCATCCATCATCTGGTAGAAACCGCGCCCCGGCTTTCCCCCGAGGATCGCCTCGGCGCCGATCCGGAACCCGTCGAAGACCGCCTCGGTGGAGTCGACGCCCTTGTAGCCCATCTTGTCCAGCTTGCCAGGGATGGTCAGGCCGGGCAGCACCTCGCCGGTGCCGACCGGCTTCTCGACCAGGAACGCGGTGAGGTTCTTGTATGGCGAGGCCTCGCCGAGGTCGGTCTTGACCAGGGTCGCGATGAGGTTCGACGTACTGCCGTTGGTCAGCCACATCTTCTGACCGTCGATCACGTAGTCGTCGCCGTCGCGGACCGCGCGGGTCTTGATCGCGGCCACGTCCGAGCCCAGGGCGGGCTCGGACATGGAGAACGCGCCGCGGACGTCGCCGGCCGCCATCTGCGGCAACAGCCGTTGCTTCTGCTCGTCGGTCCCGTGCTGGGCCAGCATGTAGGCCACGATGAAGTGGGTGTTGATCACGCCGGACACGCTCATCCAGCCCCGGGCGATCTGCTCGACGACGAGGGCGTAGGTCAAGAGGGATTCGCCCAGCCCGCCGTACTCCTCGGGGATGGTCAGGCCGAACAGGCCCATCTCCTTCATCCCGTCGACGATGTCCTGCGGATAGGCGTCGGCGTGCTCGAGCGCCATCGCGTGCGGGATGATCTCCTTGTCCACGAACTGCCGGACGGTGGCCAGGATCTCCTGCTGGATGTCGGTCAGCCCGGGAGTCTGGGCCAGACGTGCCATGCGCTCGCTCCTCCGGGTGGCGGTCCTTGCTTGGCAGTATTCACGTGCGGACCGTTACGGTCCTCGCCGGTGGCACAGGATGGTGGGCACGTGACGAACTTCGAGCCGCAGTACCCCCAGCAGTCCCAGGGGTACCCGCCGCCGCAGCAACCCGGATACCAGCAGTCTGGCTACCCGCAGCAGCCGTACGGGCCACCGCAGCCGGGCTACCAGCAGCCCGGGTACGGGCCGCCGTACGGCCAGCCACGGCCCACGAACACGATGGCCATCCTGGCGCTGATCTTCGCGTTCGTCTTCGCGCCGCTGGGCGTCGTGTTCGGCTTCATCGCCCGCGGCCAGATCGCCAGAACCCACGAGGAGGGCAACGGGTTGGCCCTGGCCGGCATCATCGTCGGCCTCGTGTTCACCGCGATTCTCGTGCTCTACATCATCTTCGCGATCATCTTCATCGGCGCCGCGGTGGACACCGTCAACGACATCGAGTTCGACTTCCCTACCCCCACCTGACGTCATCGACCCGATGCTCGACCGGGCAGCACTGTGCGACCAAGGCACGCTGCACACGGCGCGGTTGCGGCTGGAACCCCTGGGGGACAAGCACTTCTCCGGAGTCTGGGCGTCCCTGGCCGATGGGGAGTCCCGTCGGCTGACCGGCACGCACGCCGAGTTCACCGAGGACGCCGTACGCCGCCACCTCGCCCGGGTCGCCAGGAACGAGGACCGGGCCGACTGGGCCATCCTCGACGCCACGGACGGTCGTTACCTCGGCGAGGTGGTGCTCAACAACCTCGACGCCGACAACGTGTCGATGAACTTCCGGATCGCCCTGTCCGGTGGCTACGGCCGGGGCGTGGGCACCGAGGCGACCCGGGCTGTCGTCGCGCACGGATTCGACGTGATCGGCCTGCACCGCATCTCGCTCGGGGTGTACGCCTTCAACCCACGTGCGATCCGGGTGTACGAGAAGTGCGGCTTCCGCCGGGAAGGCGTGGCCCGGGACGCGCTGCACTGGGACGGCGCCTGGCACGGCCAGATCACGATGGCGATCCTGACCACCGATCCGCGGTGAGCGCCCGAACCGTCTGCGTCGGCAGCGCCGTCAGCGCACATTGGTGCGATCGGGGGGGAAAATGGTTGTTGGGTGACCCATTCCCCACCGATGACCAGGATTCGTCGGTGGCCGGGCCGTGACCACGGCGGTTGTCGGCGGCTGACCGTACCGTCCGCCCATGACCCATCCCGTAGCCACTGACTTGCAGCGCTACCTGCAACAGGCCCGCGACACCCTGGTCGGAGCCCTGGCCGGCCTGTCGGAGTACGACGTCCGCCGGCCGCTCACTCCGACCGGCACGAACCTGCTCGGCTTGGTCAAGCACCTAGCGGGCGTCGAGTTCGGCTACCTGGGCGACTGCGTCGGCCGACCCCCGCCTGTCACCTTGCCGTGGAACGAGGACGGCTCGGTGTGGGACGGCGCTGACATGTGGGCCGCGGCTGACCAGTCCCGGGACTACTTGCTCGACCTTTACCGGACGGCCTGGCGGCACTCCGACGAGTCGATCGCGACCCTGCCGCTGGACGGCCCGGCCGACGTGGCGTGGTGGCCCGAGGAACGCCGGGCGACGACGTTCGGCCACCTGCTGGTCCGGATGACGGCCGAGACGGCCCAGCACGCCGGGCACGCCGACATCCTGCGGGAGATGATCGACGGTCGGGGCGGCCGGGACCACGACGACATCGGTGACGCCGACGCGTGGAGAGCGTATTTCGACGCGATCCAGACCGCGGCCGACACCTTCCGCTGATGCGCGCCGGCCCGTCTGCCGGACTAGTCCGTCTCAGGTCGATGCGGAGACTTGCAGCGCTCTGCGCAGCTCGAAGGCACGATCGGTCCCGGCGCCAAGCGTCCCGCCCCACTCGGAGAGCTGCCGACGCGTGTTCCGGTCCAGCGACTCGGGGTCTAGTGCGAGCAGGCGATTCAGGCTGCGCAACCCGCAGTACTGACCGAACGGCGTCTCGTCGCGCAAGACCGCCTGGGCGACCTCCTGTATGCGCCGCGGATCGGGGTTGGTGTAGCACGAGAGAAACCCCGCCAGTCGCAGCCCGCCGTCGTCGCCGGCGAGAAAGTCTGAGACTCCGGGCCATCCGGCGGCAGCGGGGTTGCGGCTGAGCAGCGCGATCATCCGCCCCACCACGCCGGTCATCGCCGATGTGCGCCGCGAGCCGCTGCGCTGGTTTCGGCGGATGCGGTTGTACTCCTCCGCCAGTACGCGCACGGCGTCGCTGTCATCAGACGATCGACTCGTCAGTGCGGCCGCATCACCTCGAGCAGCCGCGATCGACGTCTCCTGGGCAGTCTCGGCGACCTGGTTGGCACTGGCCGAGGCGCCGCGGGCCTGCGCCGCGTCCCCGGCCGCGCCGTCGGCCACCTGTTTAGCCTCCCTTGCGTCCCCACGCGCGATCCGCGAGTCGTCCTGCACCGCACGCAACTCCCGCTTCAAGGTGAGACCGAAGCCGGAGATCTCGCTGAAGAAGGCGCTGAGGGACAGCAGGAGGACCAGGCCGAGGGCTACCACCGGCGGGTCAGTGAGGTCCAGCTTGCGGCAAGCCTCCTCCGGGGTGTCGCCTCCGGTGAAGCGGCGCTCGCACACCTCGTAGGAAAAGAACAGTGCGAGCATGCCGGCCAAGGCGAACAGCCCCACTGCGGCGGCTGCGACCTGGACCTTCGGCTGGCCAGGCCCCCAGGAGCCAGCGCGGTTTCGTCGCTCATGACTCACTCCGGTGGGGTGAATGACTCCTGGCGCTGCATCCCAGCTGCGCGTCCCTTGCCCGCGACGACCAGCGCCATCTTGCGCGAGGCCTCGTCGATCATCTCGTCACCGAGCATGGCCGAGCCCTTCTTGCCGCCCTCCTCGGACGTCGCGTGCGCGTAGGCGTCGAGGATCAGCTCGGCGTGCTCGTAGTCCTCCTGTGACGGCGAGTAGATCTCGTTCGCGGCGTCGATCTGGCCGGGGTGCAGCACCCACTTGCCGTCGAAGCCGAGCATCGCCGAGCGCTTGGCCACCTCCTCGAAGGCGGGTACGTCACGAACCTGGAGGAACGGCCCGTCGATGGCCTGCACCCCGCGCGCCCGGGCGGCCATCAGGATCTGCATCAGGATGTAGTGGAAGGGGTCGCCAGGATAGTCCGGGTGCAGCGCCCCGACGACGAGTGACTTCATGTTGATGCTGGCCATTAAGTCCGCCGGGCCGAAGATGATCGTCTCGATGCGCGGGCTGGCGAACGCGATCTCGTTGACGTTGATCAGGCCCTGCGCGGTCTCGATCTGCGCCTCGATTCCGATCCGGCCCTCCTGCAGGCCGACGGTCTTCTCGATCTGCTGCAGCAGCATGTCCAGGGCGCGGACCTGGGCCGCATCGGCGACCTTCGGCAGCATGATCGCGTCGAGGTTGTCTCCCGCACCCTCGACCACCTCGACGACGTCGCGGTAGGTCCACTCGGTGGTCCAGTCGTTGACCCGGACCACCCGGATCCGCGAACCCCAGCCGCCCTCGTTCAGCGCGGCGACGATGTTCTTGCGCGCGCCGGGCTTGGCCAGCGGTGCGCACGCGTCCTCCAGGTCCAGGAACACCTGGTCGGCCGGCAGGCTCTTGGCCTTGTCCAGGA
>JACCSC010000065.1 GCA_013813215.1 Geodermatophilaceae bacterium
ATCGTCGAGGTAGGCCTGCAGCGGGCCGAGGCCTGCCACCTGATCGAGTACGTTGCGTGCCGCCGAACGCGGGTCCCCCACCGGCGGGAGGCTGGAGGACAGCGCCCGGTCCTCGTAGTCGGCCACCACCTCGTCGACCAGGCCGCCGATCTGGCCGGGATCGCGCCAGGGGTCCAGGCCGCGGCGGCGGATGAGTTCGCGGACCTCGGAGTCGATGATCTCGACCGCGCTCAGGGCCCCCGCCATCGCTCCTCCGACCGCCGCGTCGTTTCGGGCAGCCTAGGACGGGCGGACCAGCAGCGGCAGGGCTCGGAGCGAAGCTGTGGACAACTGTCCGGATCAGGTCAGGTGAGCTGGAGCTGGGCGGCCACCGTCCCGGCCAGCGCCGCGGCAAAGGTCAGGGTCAGGTGCTGTCCGTCGGTGTAGACCACGATGTCGTTGATGACGGTGGGGCACTGGCCGTCAGCGCACAGCCAGCGGTTGACGTCGACGTACTCCCCGCCGTTGTCGACCGCCCCGCGCTCGTCAGCGTCGTTCGTCTGCCGGATGCTGTCCGCCAGTGGGGTCAGGCAGTCCCCCAGGTCGGCGCCCGGCGCGCCCAGGCACAGCACCGGGTCGCGGTCCATGACCGGGGTCTCACCGAAGACGATCACCCGGCCGACGTCATCGGACAGCTCGCGGACCGACGAGGCGACCGCGTCCGCCCACACCCGCTCGTGGTCGGCTCCACCCGAGGGCACCTGGGCGCCGTCCGGGCCGACCATCGCCTTGTCCCCGCGGTTGGCCAGGATGACGACGTCCGGAGCCAGGTCGGCGATCTCGCCGATCGCCCAGTCCCGCCATTCCAGACAGCCGGTCTGGCGGGAGTCCCGGCCGGCGCCGACCGGGACGATGTCGGCCGAGGAGCAGCCGCCCTTGACGAAGTAGTACAGCGTCCAGTCGTAGCGCTCGGCCACCTCCGACAGCGTCTGCACCCACATCCCGGCGTGCGAGTCGCCGATGATCGCCATCGTCCGGTCGGAGTCCGTCGGCCCGTACGTGCACAGCTCGGTGACGATGTCCTGCGCCTCCGCGGCGCACGGGGCCGCACGTTCCCAGGTGTCCTCGCGCAACTGGTCCAGGGCGGGGCTCAGCGGGTCGGGGACGGGCGCCCGCTCCCGGGCGGCGGACACCGCTTGCAGGACGGCCTCCTCGATGGTGCCGGGCAGGGGCGGCGGGGAGTTCTCCGTCGACTCCGTGGGTTCGACCGGCTCACGCGGCGGCGGGGTGTTGCCGCGCGTCGGCAACGGTGCCGCGCCGGTCTCGATCGGTGCCGGCGCCGCGGCGAACTCGAACCCCGGGCCGGTGAACACCGGCACGCTTCGCGCGGCGTCCACGGCCACCAGTCCGAGCAGCGCCACGAAGGTCACCGACACCGGCCAGAGGGCCAGGCTGCTCTGCCGGGTGGCCTTCAGTTTGCCCTTGTGGATCGGGTACTCGACGTAGGTGTACGTCGCCATCGTCAGCAGGAACGCGACAAGCACCAGGACGGCCGACTCCAGCGGCGTCAGGTCACGTCCCTGGTACGCCGCCCCGATCACGAGGACCGGCCAGTGCCAGAGGTACAGCGAGTACGAGCGATCACCGACCCAGCGCATCGGCTTGCGCCCGAGCAGCAGGACCGCGCCGTTGGCCGGCTTACCGATCCCGCCGGCGATCACCAGCGCGGTGGCCAGGACCGGCCAGAGCGCCACCGCGCCGGGGAAGGCGGCGGTGTCGCCGAGCAGCACGGCGGTGGCGACGATCCCGGCCAGGCCCACCCAGGACAGCACCGCCTGCAGGGCCACCGGCACCTTGGCCAACTGCGGCAGGAGCAACGCCAGCAGCGATCCGACGGCCAGCTCCCAGATCCGGGTCAGGGCCGAGAAGTACGCCGCATTCGGCGCGCTGGCCGTGTAGGCGACGGAGTAGGCGAACGAGGCCAGGGCCAGCAGCGCGATGACGCCGGCCAGGAACAGCTGCCGGTTCGCGGTCAGCACCCGTCGCCGGGTCGGCTTCTTCAGGCTGCGGCGGCTGATCCCCTGCTGCCGGCGCTGCTGGCGCCGGTGGCGCCGGGCCCGGGCGGCAAAGGCGATCAGCGCCACGCTGAACAGCAGGGGCCAGACCAGATAGAACTGCTCCTCCACCGCAAGGGACCAGTACTGCTGCAGCGGCGAGGGTGGCAGGTTGGACGCGAAGTAGTCGGTCCCGTCGCGGCTGAACTTCCAGTTGATCGCGAAGAACGCGGCCCAGACCGCCTCCGAGCCCACCTCGCCGGCCCGGACGTAGCCGAGGAAGAGCACGGCCAGGACGACGGTCGCGGCGAGCACGAGGGTCGCGGCCGGCAGGATCCGCCGCGCCCGGCGGGCATAGAAGTTGCCGAGCGAGATTCCCTGCCCCCGCTTGCCTTCCTTCACGAGCAGGCCGGTGATCAGGAACCCGGAGATGACGAAGAAGACGTCGACGCCGACGAAACCGCCGCCCAGCGTGCTTACCCCGGCGTGGGTGGCCACGACGAGCAGGACGGCGACCGCACGCAGCCCCTGGATATCCGGCCGGAACTCCGGCTTGGCCGAGCGCCGCCGTACCTTCACCCGGGTCTCGGGTTCCGACATCAGCTCTGACCTCCGCTACAACGCACGCCGTGCGCTCCCCCCCTCCGTCCGGACGACGGTACGTCATGTGGGCTGGATCTCGATACAGACCGTGACCTTCGCACTGCTGACGGCGACCGCAACGCGGCCGGCGGTCCGCCGTCCCGTACCGTTCAGGCCATGCGGTCCTCCCTCAGGCGAAGCCAGCGGCGCGATTCCTCGTCCTCCTCGTCCAAGGCCCTGGCCGTCCTCGGCAACCTGCTGCTGGTCCTAGCCACTCTCGCCGTCGCGGCCCTGGTGGCATATCTGGTGATCAACCCCCCCGGTGTACTGGACCCGGCCAGCGACCTCGGCCCGCTGCCTTCCTCCCCCAGCAGCGGCGCGGCAGCCCCGGATGCGACCTCCGGCGGCGCGGCGCCCCCGGCGGGCGCGGCCACCTCCGGCGTCCCGGGCACCCTCAGCCTCGGGACAGCCTGCGGGGCGATCAACCCGCTGCTGGGCCGGGCCGACGAGGTCCGCACGACCGCCGTCGACGACTCCGACGCGTTGGTTCCCGAGAGCATCTCGGACCTGACCCGCGACCTGGAGACCCTCAGCAACACCTCGCCGCCGGAACTGGCCGCGCAGATCGACCCCCTCACGCAGATCCTGGTCGACCTGAACAACGAACTCCTGGCCGATAAGGAGTTCCCGGACGTCAACGTGGACGGCGCCGAAGCCGCGACGACGGCCATCCGGGATCTCTGCGACGGCTGACCCGCCGGCCGGTCGCGCACCCCGCCCAACGCGAGCGCGGGTCAGGCTTGGCCGTTCTTGCTGACCGGCAGGGCGTCCGAGCCGACCACGACGCCCGAGTCGTAGTCGCCGACGAACGCGTCGATCCGGTAGAGGCCGGCGGCGCCGGGCAGTTGTGCGGTGATCGCGCGTTGCCGGGGCTGCTCCGGTTCGAAGGTGATGTCGCGCTGAACCTGGGTGGCGACGACTGACCCGTCCGGTGCGGTCGTGGTGGTCCACAGGTCATAGGTCTGCGGCTGCCCGCTGACGTTGCGAGCCCGGATCGTCACCGTCAACGTGTTGTCGCCGCCGAAGGGCACCAAGGCGATCTCATCTTGGGCGGCGACGTTGACCCGCGCGTTGACCGGTGCGCCCGCCTCGACGCTACCCGCGTCGCACGAGGCCACAGTCCCTGCGTCTGGGCCGTCCAGGGGCGCCGGCAACCCACGTTGGTCCACGGCCGGGCAGCTGCCGCCGATGTCGAGCGCCGGGTTCGAGCCTGCCCACCGCAGCGCGTTCGTCGGAGTCAGGCCGCCGTAGTCCGCGAGCGGCAGGACGACGGCGGTGGCGACCTCGAAGGGGTCGACCGTGCGGTCGGAGCTACCTGGTGCACATCCGGTGCCGGTTCCGAAGACGTTCCCGCCTTCTGAGGTGACCGGGTTGCCACCGCAGTCGGCCGTGAACTGGTTGAGCCCGTTGGCCCGGTTGCCGGCGAGCAGGGTGTTCCGCGCCGTCGCTTCCCCGCTGTTGTACAGCCCACCGCCGGTCTCGCCGAAGAAGCTGGCGTAGTTGTCGGTCACCGTGCTGTTGCGCAGCTCGAGGGTCGACCCACCGCCGTTGTAGATCCCGCCGCCGAGGTAGAAATCTGAGACGTTGCCGCTGATCGTGCTGCTCTCCACGATCAGCGTGCCGACGCCGGTGAAGCCACCATTGAGGATCCCACCACCCAGGTCGTAGGCCTCGTTGTCCCTCACCGTGCTGTGGCGCAGGGTCATGGTCCCGAAGTTCGCCAGCCCGCCACCGTCGACGACCTGGAAGTTGTTGTCGATCACGGTGTCCTCGATGGTGGCCGTTCCCGTCGAACTCAGCCCGCTCCCGCTGCCACCGGAGTAGTTGTCCGTGATGCGGCTGGCCCGCACGGTCAACTCGCCTGCGCTGCTGATGCCGCCCCCACCCAGGCTGCCGCCGTCGGAGAAGCCTGAGCTGTTCCCCCGGAAGATGCTGTTGACCACGGTGAGCACGCCGCTCTCGGTGTTCTTGATCCCGCCACCGTCGTCGTCGCGAGCGCCGTCGCTGGTGTTGTCCTCGACCAGGCAGCCGATCACGCTCAACTGTCCCGCGTTGCGGATCGCGCCCCCACCCGCCCCGGCACCCTGGGTCAGCCTCAGCCCGATGAGCTCGACCCGACCGGCGGTCTGGACGTCGAAGATCCGAGAGGTGGCGCCGCCGTTGATCGTTACCTCTCGGGTGGCGCCGTCGATCCGAACCGCGGAGGTGAACTCGAGTTGGCCCAACACCAAGGTGATCTGGCTACCGGCCAGGGATGCGGCGAACCTGATCGTGTCCCCTGCCGGAGCCGCCTCGGCCGCCGCCACCGCATCGCGCAGCGTGCACTGCGCGTCGCAGACGCCGTCGGCGGTGTCGGCCAGCTGGGTGACCGTGAACACCGTCGCCGCCGATGACGGCGTGGCGACGGCGACGGCGACCGGATTCGGCAGCACCAGCAGGGCGGCTGCCGTGACCGAGATGGCAACGGGAGTGCGGTACCTGGCCATGTGCGGCTCCCCTCGAATGACGTCCCCGGCATCGTGGCACTTGCGCGGGCTACTCGTAGAGGACGTACTCCGGGAGCGGGGTCAGGGCGAGAACCTGCTGCGGGGTCATGAGCGGCCCCTCCTCGACGTCTTCTTCGTAGAACAGCTTGAAGCCGGGTACGACGAAGGACGGCCGGTCGCGCATCAGCTCGCGCCAGGTGGCCTCCTTGGCCCCCTGGCTACCGATGCCGTCGACGGACTGGACGATCGCCACGTTCGGGTGCGGGAGCAGCCCGCCGAGGTCCACCACCACCGAGCTGGCCACCTGGTGGTAGACCATCACCTTCTGCGGCAGGTTGTTCTCCCGCACGAGTCGGCCGAGGTAGTCCGCCACGCCGTTCAGCTCCGCGCCGGTGGTCTGCCCGTAGACCTCGCCGGGGACGCCGCTCGGTCCGACCGCCCACTCCGGGTCCAGTGCCACCCCCACGTCGGGCAGGCGCAGCCACTTCTCGTAGGCCTGCACCTCGGGCAGGAAGTCGGCCCGACCGGGCTGGATGTTCAGCAACAGCAGCGCCCCCGCCCGCCGGGCGGCATCCAGGTAGTCCTGGATCAGCGCGTCGTCG
>JACCSC010000080.1 GCA_013813215.1 Geodermatophilaceae bacterium
GGTGATCGCGGTCCGGGGGTCAGGCGCTACCGCTGACGAGCTCGTAACCGGCCTCCTCGACCGCCTCGCGGATGACCGCGGGGGACAGCGGCTGGCTGCTGGTCACGCTGACGCGACCGGCCGTGACGTCGACCGCGACGTCGGCGACGCCCTCGATGTTGCGCACCTTGCTGATACGGCGGTGGGCGATGCGGGCCTGGCGGGCGGCGGCCAGGCCGTCGCGGCGGGCCCGCCGGATGGCGTCGCCGCGGCCGTGGTGTTCGTCGTCGGGGGTGACGTAGCCGATGTCGGCGTGCAGGCGCACGGGTTGTACTCGTGCCGAACGCGGTCGAGTTCTGCGGCGAGGTCGGCGGGGTCGCGGATCTTGTCCAGGTGCGGCCACTCGCCTTTGACGTGGCCGAACAGGGATTCGATCCAGGCCTGGTCGGTGGGGGTGCCGGGCCGGCCGAAGCCGCTGCATGATCGCGCAGGCGGCCATGAACTGCTTGGTGGAGTGTGAGCGCATCTGCGGGCCGTTGTCGCTGATCGCGATCAGGACTGGCACGCCGTCGGCCTCGGGCCCGTCGATCTCGCTCGGGCTGACCTGTCCCGCCCGCAGCTGGGCCAGTAGCCGGGCGTCGATCCGCTGGGCCAACTGCTCCTCGTCCAGCGCGGCCAGGAACGCCGCTTCGATCTGGGTGCTGGTCTCCTCGGCCGAGACCAGCGTGGACAGCCAGCGGCGGGACACCACGTCCAGCACGGCGACCGCGACCCGCTTCGCACGGGTGAAGTGGGTGAAGTCGTTGCACCAGATGCGCCCGGGTTTCCACTCGATCCACTCCGGCCACGGGGCGCGGACCTGCGGTTCGCGGGCCGGTGGGCCAGCCAGCACAAGGCCTTCCGCGCCGAGCACCCGATGCACCGTCGAGGCCGAGACGTGCTCCAGCTCCAGGCGGGAGCCGCGGGCGGCCAGCTTGCGGTGCGAGCGGTCGACACCGGCCCACGCCTCGAACAGCTCCACGATCACGGCCCGCTCCACCTCGAGCAGGCCGCGCAGCGCGCCACCGCCGCAGGGCAGATCCTCCAACCGATCGGCACCGGCCCGCGCACGCCACCGCCGACCCGATCCGGGTCCAGGCCGAGCAGCGAGCACGCCCGCCGCGCGGACCAGCCGGCCTCCACGGCATGATCGACGAGCTTCAGCAGCCCAGCCTTCACCGGCCCGTCGACCCGCGGCGGGACCGGGCCGGCGGTCAGTCCCCAACGCGCTTTTCCCTCGTGCAGATGCAGGGCCACCGCAATCCGGGATCCCTATGCCCCACAGGGGGTGGGCTTGCTGATTCAGCGGCGGTCACGGCGTTGACAGGCAGGGGGCACAGCAGCCTCGGTGTGGGTCGTGCCGGCGGCCTGCACCCTGGCCAGGGAACCGGTGACCGATCGGCGGCGATGGCCCAACGGCAAGTGGCTCGGGTCGGGACGCAACCAATCGCGCCCGCTGACAAGGCGAGCGGTACCGCGGGCGACGAAGGGCGGAACCGTGGGCTACGGTTCCGAATCGGTTCCGTATTGCCATAACTCTGCCAGTAGCAGGAGTAACCACCAGTTCGTGAGGGCGCGGTGCCAGGGGCCGATTTGGGCGCTGACCTGCCCGTTCGTTACCGCAAGACGCCGTGGCAGACCGATTCCGGGCGGCTTAGGAAACCGATGCTCTATCCCCTGAGCTACGAGGGCTGGCCGGCACTGCTTGTCGGCAGGGTTGCCTTGCGAGGCCAAGATTGCCACAACGGCGAGCGCGTGCGACGAGAGCGGGGGCGCACAGCGACCCGGCCCTGGCCAGGACGCGGCTGGAGGGCTTGCCGTGAGCGCTACGCTCGCTGCGATCGCGGGCCATCTGCCGGTGTGCCGCGGCGTGGGTGGAATGCGGGGCCTGCCATGGCGTCTATGTCCTCGTTGCGCGAGCGCAGCGCGCAGCTGTACGGCGGGCTGCTCGACGCCCAGGCGGCCAGTCCCGGCCGCGCCGGCCGCCGCCCCCGCGCCAGCAGGCCGCAGGCGGTGCGGCCCACGTTCTCCTGGTTCGACCGAGATGATGCGCTCGAAGCGACCGCCTTGTCCTTCCGGCTGGCGGCGCTGGCGGCGTCCAGGTCCAGGGTCAACGACGGGCTAGGCAAGGCCCTCGACCACGTCGAGGAGCAGAGCAGCGAGTTCCACCCCGAGCTGGTGCGGCAGGGCTACGCGCTGTTCGTCACCCACAATCGCAGCGGCCGGCTGCTGTCCAAACCGCGCACGGTGACCGTGGCTCCGGGGCTGTTCAACCCCCCGCCGTCGAGCACGCGGTCCGCCCTGGCCGTCTCGCTAGGTGGGGATTCACCGGGCCTTGACTACTGGCGCGAGGACGTCCTGGCCAACGAGCACCACCAGCACTGGCACGAGGTGTACCCGTACGGCGGGCTGCCACCCCGCGACTTCACCGTCTGGGTGACGCAGACCAGCCGGGAGACTCTCGCGGCGATCCTCGAGCACGTCTTCCCCGGCCAGGGAGCGGACTTCGTGGCCGGCGCATCACCGGTACAGCTCGCCCGCGAATTCGCCAGGATCACCGGTCGGCAACTTCGCGATCTGGCACCGGAGCACTACCAAGCCATGTTCCGGCTCAACGACCGGCAGGGCGAGCTGTTCTTCTACATGCACCAGCAGATGCTCGCCCGCTACGACGCCGAGTTGGCCTCGCACGGCCTGTCCCGGGTCACCTCGTTCGGGCCGACCCGCTGGGCCAGCCCCATCGCCGAGGGTTATGACCCCGAGGGGTTCCTGCTGTTCGGCGGGGACTTCACCCGGCGCGAGGAGAACCAGTCCCTTGCCGACGGCTCGGTCGGGACCCTGCGCCAGATCAACGTGGCCATCGAGGACGCGCTGCGCACGAAGAAGCTGGTCCGCGTCGACGGCTCTGCCGTCGACATCGACCGGACCAACCTGGGTGAGGCCGTCGAGGCGGCAGCATGGCAACTCTCGGGGTTGGACCGATCGGCGTACCCCGGCCTGCACAACGGGGGTCACGGTGCGATCGCCAGGCTGTCACCGGGCCAACTCGGCGGGGTCATGGCCTCGACGGCGACGGCGATCCGGGACCAGGTGTTCTGGCGTTGGCATCGCGGCATCGACGACATCAACGCGCGATGGCAGGAAGGGCAGGACCCGCACGATCTGTCCGATGCACCCGACGTGCTCATCCGCGACGGGCTGGGTTCCCGCGACACGGCGTGGGCCAGCCCGGACATCATTCTTTGCCGTACGACGGACGTCCCTCCGCAGGCCGACCTGCAGGCCTTGGGCGAGCAGTTGTTCGGCGGGGACAACTGGGACCGGAACTTCTCGGCCACGGCGCCCGGCATGGACGGGCTGAGCACGGTCGACGAGCTGACCACGACCATGCTGACCACGACGTTCGGCAACCGGAGGATCAACTACCTCAGCCACGAACCGTTCACCACGTTCCTGCGCCTGGAGAACACCGGCGCGTCGGCCACGCAGGTCACCGTGCGGACCTTCCTCGTGCCGGCCACGCTCGCCACCGATCGACGGGCCTGGATCGAGCTGGACAAGTTCCTCGTGGCCCTGCCCGCGGGCTCGCGCGTGGTCGTCGCGCGCGGCGACGC
>JACCSC010000086.1 GCA_013813215.1 Geodermatophilaceae bacterium
GGTGGGCATCAGGTAGCTGAGCCAACGCCAGGTCGAGCACCGCGATGTGATCCGCGGCGGTGTTGGATCCGGAGTTGCCCGGACGCAGGATCGCCGCCAGCGCTTCGCCGGTGTTGTCCAGCCAGGCGCCGATCGGGTGGTAACCCCAGCCGCCCTTGAAGTTCCCGGCCGCGCCTTCCTTATCTGAGTGCGCGGTGACCAGGGTGGCGTCGATGTCGATCACCGCGTAGTTCAGGTCCCGGCCGGCCGCCCTCGCCGGCGGCAACTCGGCGCCGGTCAGCTCCCCTCGTGCCGCCCAGGCCCGTTCCCGGACGCTGGCTCGGGCCAGCCGAAGCCCATCCAGCAGGTCGGCGTCCACGCCGTCCAGTACTCGCCAGATCGTCGCGGTAGAGGCGACCGGTCCGTGCAGCGCAGGCTGATCGGCCAGGGCCTGCACGTCGCTGATCGTCTCAGCGCCGTCAGCGATCGCCACCGCAACGCAGGCAAGCACCCGCCCCGGATCGTGCCCGGCCCGGCGCCGGTGACGCCCATCAGTGGCCTCAGACAACGCAGCGCTCAGACCGACCCGGTCAGCCACCTCCGACAGCAACACGGTCCCGGCGTGTGACACCACTCCAGCCCCATCGGCGGTGACGACCGGGTACGACCTGCTCGTTGTATCGTGCACTCGCGAGGTGCCTCTCCTGCTCGCTGGTTCCGGACCTTCGACAAGCCCAGAATCCCAAGCGGGACAGGCACTTCCGCACTTCTAAAGCCCGTGTCGAGCCACAAGATCAGCCGGCTACTGGAGGGTCGGGAGCTGGCGCGGTGGCGTTGTTTGGCGGTAGGTAACGAAGCCGCGGTGGCCCGATGGTTTCCCGTCGGGTCGTTCATCTTCGTGTCCGTGGTCAGGTCGCTCCGTTTCCAGCTCCCGCCCGTCGAACCGTGCATGCGGTTCTCCCGCACACGGCTCACCGACGTCGTTCACCGCCGGCGTTCGGCGTGTCCCGCCAGGCCCGGAAGGGCCTGGGTGCGGCGACGGTTCCGTCAAGGTTGATCAGGCCGAGGCGGTTCGGTGACTGGAAGAACACCACCGAGCGCCCGAAGGCGCGGGAACGCTTGTGACGCTTGGAAACGATCAGCGCCAGCCGCATCCCCATGTATCCCCTGATCTTGTCGAAGTGCCGCGCTGAGTTGCCGTATCGGAAGTACGCGGCCCAGCCGCGCACGAACCGGTTGACGGTTGCGACGATCACCTCGACGGGCAGCAGCAACCGGGACCGGTCGGTGAGTTCCCGGATCCGGTCGCGGGCGTGCTGCATGGCCTTGCTCGTGGGCCATCGGGCCAGGAAGGTGACGTGCTTGCCGGTGCGCCGACCGTCACTGCGGACCAGCCGGTGATGAAACCCGAGGAAATCCAGGCCCTCACCCCCGACGGTCAGCTGCACGATCCGGGTTTTGGCCGCCTTCGGTTCCAACCCGAGTTCGGCCAGCACCGCCGTGAGCCGCGCGAGCGCGGCCTCGGCCTGAGCGCGTGACGCGCACATCACCACCACGTCATCGGCGTATCGGACCAGCACTCCGTGCTGACGTTCGTCCCAGGCCCGGTCTATCCGGTGCAAGTAGACGTTGGCCAGCAGCGGGGACACGACCCCGCCCTGCGGGGTGCCGGTGACCGAACGCCGGACCACACCATCGCTGAGCACCCCTGCGCGCAGCATCACGCGCAGCAGCGCGAGGACGGTCTGGTCACAGACGCGTTCTCCTACCGCCTGCATCAACTTCTCGTGCGGAATCGCCTCGAAGCAGTTGGCGATGTCCGTCTCCACCACCCACCGTCGACCCCGCCAGGACTCATCGATGAGTACCTGCAGGGCGTCGTGCGCGGCCCGCCTGGGTCGGAACCCGAACGAGCACGGCAGCATGTCAGCCTCGAAGACCGGCTCGAGCACGATCTTCATCGCTGCCTGCACGACCCGGTCACGGACCGTCGGAATCGACAACGGACGCCGCTCACGGCTGCCGGGCTTCGGGATGAGCACCCGACGCGCCGGCAGCGGACGCCACCTGCCCTCCCTCAGGTCCGCGGCCAGCTCATCGAGCAGCCGGACAACGCCGTACTGCTCGACATCGGCGATGGTCTTTCCGTCGATACCGGCCGCGCCGCTGTTACGGCGCACCTGGACCCACGCCCGCTGCAGGACGTCTCTGCGATAGACCTTGTCCGCCAGCGCGTGGAACCGACGCCCGGGGTCGGCCTTGGCCGCCCGGTAGAGCGCATGCTGCAAGGCACGGACCGAATCCTGAACAGACTCCTGCGCGGCGGGACTAGCCATCACGGCACTCACCGGGCCTCCTCCTCAACGAGCACAACGCCTCGACGAAGCAGCGGCCCTTCCCTCACCGGCGGTTGTGTTGTCCGCTCGGCTCCAGCAGTACTACGGCCGCCTCCGACGCCCACCCGGCACACCGCCCACTTCCCGGCGTGAACCGGTTATAGAGCGGGTCGCTCCGACGGCACACCTCGCAGGCCACCGGGCCGGGGAGGGCCTCCCCAGTTCCCGCCGTCACTATCTGAACGTTCCACGCCCCATACGCCGGGGGGTCCTTGACGGCTGCGATCCAGGATCTTCACCGCGTCCGTGGCCTTCGCCGTGAT
>JACCSC010000093.1 GCA_013813215.1 Geodermatophilaceae bacterium
GCCGCGGCCCGGCAGCTCATCGAGTCCGGCGCCCTCGCCCACCTCGTCACTCTGGACGACGACGGTTCGCCCCAGGTGAGCGTCGTCTGGATGGCCGCCGCCGAGGACGGCGGTGAGCTGCAGGCCGCGCACCTCGATGCCCGGCAGCGCAAGCTGCGCAACATTCGCCGCGACCCGCGCGTCACTGTGTCCTTCGAGTCCGATCAGGCCAACGAGATCGGCATGAAGCACTTCCTCGTGGTGCACGGCGAGGCGTACGTGACCGAGGGCGGTGCTCCCGAACTCCTGCACGACCTCGCGCAGATCTACGTCGGTCCGGGTACGACGTTCCCGCCGATGCCCGACCCGCCACCGGGTTTCATCACCCATGTCCGGATCACGCGGATCGGCGGCACCGGCCCCTGGCGGGACTGACCGTCCTCAGCCCGCGAGCCGGCGCACGGCGGACGCCAACTCGGAGTACGCCGACAGCTCCTCGCGCAGCGGCGCCAGGATGAGTTCCTCGCCTACCGCGTCGACCCGGCGGCGCAGCTCGGACGCCGCCCGTCGACGACGGCGCGCGGCGCCCACCGCGATGAACGGCCGGGCCAGCACGCGCAACAGCAGCCCCCCGACCAGTCCCCCGACGAGCAGTACGGTCGGCCAGGCGAACGGTCCCAGCGAGGGCGCGTCCAGGTCGATCTGCAGGTAGCCGAGCACGGCCAGCAAAGCCAGCCAGAGGGCCCCGGTCACCGCTACGCCGAGCAGCGCCCACTGCGCGGCCGCCGCCCAGCGCCACCACCGCGGCGGCCGATCCATCCCGAGCGAGGCGCCGCCGATCGCCCCGTCCAAGGCATCGGGCACGTCCGACGCCCGGGACCGGGCGGCGTCGAGCAACAACCGAGGCCACGGCGGCGGGAGCCCCGAGGAGGAGGCGTCCGCCAACGAGCGGACCGCGCTGTCCACGCCGGCCCGCGAGACCGCAGAACCCGATGGCATCGACGTACGCCGCAGCACTCCGTCCGGAGCCGAAGAGCGACCCAAACCCAAGCGTCGCAACGGATCCGGCCTCAGCTTCGAGAGCCAGCGCAGCGGCGGCCAGCCGACCGCCGCCACTCCGCGCCGCTCGTGCGCCTTGCCGACCGCGTCCACCACGGCCGGGACGCCCGCGGCCCGAGCCAACGCCGAGCGCAGCGCGCGCTCGGGCTCCTTCAGCGAGGGGTCCGACCGCCGCGACGGGACCAGCGGCGCCAGCCGATCGGCCGTCGCGTCGAGGTCAGCGGCGATCCGGGCCGTCCGCGCCCGGTGGTCGGCCACGGTCTCGACGAGGAACGCCCGCAGCGGGTCGACGCCGCCGGGCGTGACGGCGGAGGTCGCGAACACCGGTACGCCGGCCAGGCCGTCCAGGGCCAGCAGCCGGTCGAGGTCCCGCACGCAGGCCACCAGGTCGGACGCGGAGAGCCGGTCGGACTGGTTGAGCGCCACCACCATGACGTCCCGGTGTGCGGCCAGCGGCCGCAAGTAGGAGTCGTGCACCACCGCGTCGGCGTACTTCTGCGGGTCGAGCACCCACACAAAGGCGTCGACGAGCCGGACCAGCCGGTCCACTTCGGCCCGGTGCGACGCCTCGGTCGAGTCGTGGTCGGGCAGGTCCAGCAGGACCAGCCCGGACAGCTCCGGCGTCTCTGCCGCGTCCCCGTACTGCCGCGAAGCGACCGAGAGCCAGTCCAGCAGTTCAGCGGCTCCGGAGGGACCGAGGATGACGGCCTGGGTGGCCGATGTCGTCGGCCGCCGTACGCCGACTGCGGCCAGCGGTGCGCCGGCGATCGCATTGAACAGGGAGGACTTCCCGCTCCCGGTCGCCCCGGCCAGCGCGACGACGGTGTACTCACCGGACAGCCGCAGCCGCGCGCCGGCCCGGTCGTCCAGACCGCGCAGCTCCCCGATCAACTCCTCCGACAGCCGGTCGGCGCCCAGCGTGGCCACCGACGACAGTGCCTCCAGCCGATCGGCGAGGCTCACCGCAGCGCCGTCGCGACGCGGTCTGCCGCCGCCCGCAGTTCACCGCCGGAGACCATCGACGACGCCGGACCGAGCACGTCGGCGTACCGGCTCGAGTCCTGCGCCAACAGCCCGCCGACCCGGGCCAGCAGGTCCTCGCGCGCCTGCCGGGCCAGCCCCCGCACGGCCTGCTCGCCGAACACCGCCTCCAGCACCTTCTGGCTCGCCACCGACGTACCACCGGCCACCGCCACCTCGGCACCGGTCAGGCCGGCCGTCTGGCTGAACACCGCCAGCATCACGACCAGGCCTGCGCCGTTCACGCCGTAGGACGCCAGCCGCGCGCCGGTCCGCTTCGACGCCCCCTCGGTACGCACGAGTTCGAGCACGAAGGCCTGCCAGTCCCGCACCAGCCGCTCGACGGCCTCGCCGAGTCCCGGCGCCGGGCGGGCCAGTGCATCGGTGAGCAGTGGCGCGCCGGCCTGGTGCCGGGCCCAGCAGCCGTACGTGGACTCGGTGGCCTCCTCGACGGCGGCCTGCACGACCGTCGCGATCCCGGACTCGAGCGCCGAGCCCAGCTCCTCGACCGGAGTGGAACGTCCGGTCACCGCGGCGGCCACTCGGTCCCGCAGCCGGCCGATCCGCGACTCGAGCCGCCGCAGGAACTCACCGGTGCCGACCACGTCCTGCCAGCGGGCCAGCACCTCGCCGCGCAGCAGCGCCCCGTCGCGGATCGCCTCGTCGACGCGGGCCAGCGCCCCGCCGTACGCCGAGGACACGCACGACTCCAGCTGCCCGCGCACCGCGGCCTGGTCGTCGGCCGCCCCGGCCAGCGCGTACG
>JACCSC010000126.1 GCA_013813215.1 Geodermatophilaceae bacterium
TCTGCCAAGCTGTACGCCGTGGGTGAGGATGTCGCGAGTCGCGACTTCAGTCGGCAGGACCGCCAGCGGTACCGCGCCAAGGTGCGGCGCTGCCTGGACGTCTTCGCGCGCATGCTCTCGGAGTCGAAGTTCGACTTCGAGCGGCCGCTGACCGGCCTGGAGATCGAGTTCAACCTGGTTGACCAGCACCAGGACCCGGCGATGAGCAACACCGCCGTGCTGGAGGCGATCGCCAGCGAGGACTTCCAGACCGAGCTGGCCCAGTTCAACATCGAGATCAACGTCCGGCCCCGGCCACTGGCCGGTGACTCGCTGGCCACCCTCGAGCAGGACCTGCGGGCCAGCCTGAACTCCGCCGAGGGCAGGGCCCGCGAGGTCGGGGCGCACATCACGATGATCGGCGTCCTGCCGACCCTCGGGCAGGAGCACCTCACCGCGGACTCGATCAGCCACAACCCCCGGTACGCGCTGATCAACGAGCAGATCTTCGCCGCCCGCGGCGAGGACCTGCACATCGCGATCGATGGGCCGGAGCGGCTGTCGACGTACGCCGACACGATCGCACCGGAAGCGGCCTGTACCAGCGTGCAGTGGCACCTGCAGGTCAGCCCGCAGGCGTACGCCGACAACTGGAACGCCGCACAGAGCATCGCCGGTATCCAGCTCGCGATCGGCGCGAACTCGCCGTTCCTGTTCGGCAAGGAGCTGTGGCGCGAGACCCGGATCGCGCTGTTCGAGCAGGCCACCGACACTCGGCCGGAGGAACTCAAGGCGCAGGGCGTGCGCCCCCGGGTGTGGTTCGGGGAGCGCTGGATCACCTCGATCTTCGACCAGTTCGAGGAGAACGTCCGCTACTTCCCGGCGCTCCTGCCGATCACCGAGGAGGAGGACCCGGTCGAGGTCCTCGACCGCGGCGACGCGCCGACGCTCGCCGAGTTGCGGCTGCACAACGGCACGATCTACCGCTGGAACCGGCCGGTGTACGACATCTTCCGCGGCCGCCCGCACCTGCGGGTAGAGAACCGGGTACTGCCCGCCGGTCCCACCGTGGTCGACATCCTGGCCAACGGCGCCTTCTACTACGGGCTGGTCCGAGTGCTGGCTGAGGAGGACCGGCCGATCTGGACCCGGATGTCCTTCCAGGCGGCCGAGGACAACTTCCACCAAGGGGCGAAGCACGGCATCAACGCGCGGATCTACTGGCCCGGCGTCGGTGAGGTGCCGGCCACCGAGCTGGTGCTCCGGCGGCTGTTGCCGCTGGCGCACGAGGGGCTCACGCGGTGGGGCGTGGACTCGGCGATCAGCGACCGGCTGCTCGGGATCATCGAGCAGCGCTGCCTGACCCACGTCAACGGCGCGGAGTGGCAGACCCGCACGGTGCACGCGATCGACTCCGCTAGTGAGCCGCTGGACCGTCGCGACGCTCTACGCGAGATGCTGCGCCGCTACGTCGGGCACATGCACTCCAACGAACCTGTGCACACCTGGCCGCTGGACTGACCCCGCGCCGCGGAGTAGGTCGTACAGGCCCCCGCGGCAGTGGCGGGTGGTGCGCGTCAATAGTGACGCGCACCGGCCCCCGTTCTGGCCGGATACGTCGACGTACCCGAGAGCCTCCTTCCACCATTCGGAGAGCTCGTAAGCGTCGCGGCAGTCGACGCTCGTGTGTGACAGCTGGGCCGGCATTGCCGCAGTGTTTCGAACGGCCGCGGTGCACCCAAGCCACTACCTGGCGCGTGCGGGGCGGTGTGACCTCCGACGCACGCCGGCTCCCGGCGGGCCGCTCGTGACACAGTCCAGACGTGGGCGACGGGCTACGAGGACGGCTGCTCGTCCTGATCGGTATCGCCCTGGTCGCACTGAGCCTGCGGGCGGCGGCCACCGCGGTCTCCCCGCTGTTGGGCGAGCTGCGCACCGACCTCGGCATCGGCACGGTCCAGATCGGCGTACTCGGCCTCCTGCCGCCGATGGTCTTCGCCGCGGTCGGAACCATGACCCCGGCCCTCGGCCGCCGGTTCGGCCTGGAGCGGATCCTCGTCGTCAGCCTCGTCATCACCGGCGTCGGCTCTGTCACCCGCGCCTTGGCGCCCGAGCCGATCAGCTTCCTGGTCCTCAGCGCGGTCACCCTGTCCGGCATGGCGATGGGCAACGTGCTGCTGCCGCCGCTGGTCAAGCGCTACTTCCCGGACCGGATCGGCCCGGTGACCAGCGGGTACGTCGTGATCATGGCGCTGGGTGCGGCGCTTCCGCCGTACACCGACGTCCCGCTCAACGCCACGTTCGGCTGGCGGGTTGCCCTGGCCAGCTGGGCGCTCGTGGCCATGCTCGCGTTGCTGCCCTGGGTCGTGCAGTTGCGCGGCCCGCGCGCCGGGCGGCTGTCGGCCGACCAGGTTCGGCTCCCGGTCCTGCGCTCCCGGCGCGCCTGGGGGCTCACGCTGGTCTTCGCGATGACCGCGCTGAGCGTCTACTCGATGTTCGCCTGGCTGCCGGACATTCTCATCGACGCCGGCCTGTCGCCGGGCGCGGCGGGTGCGATGCTCGGCCTGTACGCCGCCCTGGGCATCCTGCCCTCGCTGGTGCTGCCGCAGATCACCGTGCGGATGGCCAACCCGTTCCCGCTGCTGGTCGTCTTCGTCGGGCTGTTCCTCGCCGGGTACGCCGGGCTGATCCTCGCACCGGCCACCGCCACCGTGGTGTGGGTCGTGCTCGCGGGGCTGGCGCCCGGGTCGTTCCCCATGGTGCTGACGTTGATCAACCTGCGGACCACCACCGAGGCCGGGGCCAGCTCGTTGAGCGGGATGGTCCAGGGCATCGGGTATTCAGTCGCCAGCATCGGACCCCTGGTGGTGGGACTCTTGCGTGAGGCGACCGGATCCTGGACGGCGTCGCTGGTGCTGCTCGGCGTCACCGCCAGCCTGACCGGAGTCGGAGGCTGGTACGGCTGCCGGGCGGGCACCGTGGAGGC
>JACCSC010000134.1 GCA_013813215.1 Geodermatophilaceae bacterium
GAACCTGGCGTCAACGAGTCGAGCCCGTGGTCATCAAGCGGCAGGGCGTCTGACCCCGGACAGCGCGAAGCCCGGCTCACCAACCGTCCGGATGGCTGCCGGGCTCACTTCCTGAGGCTCAACCCAACAGGCCCGCCTACCATATTGGTACCAACGCGCGCTGTCACCGGCCCGTCAGACACTGGTGTAGCCCCGAGGGGATTCGAACCCCCGCTACCGCCTTGAGAGTGCTTTCGGGCCTCTCCCGGTGACCTCGACAAACATGCCGGCGGAAGGCAGAATCCGTTGTGGGACAAGGGCTTTGGGTGTCGGTAGATGCCGCGCGGTGTCGTCCGATGACGGCAGATTACTCACGCTCCTGTGGTCAATCTGTGGTCAAGATCAACTGGAGGAGGACATCATGGCGAGCCTCCGATATCGCGCGCACGGTTGGGATCTGCGTTATCGACAGCGAGATGGCCGAGAGCGGACCGAGCGCTTCGGCGGTGGCAGCCCGCGGCGTGCGCCACAAGAAGCCCTGGAACGCAAGTCCGAGGTCGAGGCCCAGCTCTACCGCGGCACGTACATCGCACGCGAGGATCGCGAGCTGCCGTTTTAGCGCTGTCACGGCACCGACATCCCGGAGGGAACCATCCGATGACCGCCGCGCAGGCTTCCGAGCCGATCTGGCCCGCGCCAGGCCCACCAACCGACCGGCACCCACGCCAACACAGCATTGGCGCCGACCTGGCCGCGGTCTGCCGCACCGCTGCGGCACCGTGTGAAGGGGCAAGCAGATGATCGAATTGTCCACCTCGCGGATGCACGTCGCGACTGTCCTGGATCGGCCGTACGCCGCCGACCCCCACCAGATCCGTGGCCGCTGGCCGAGGCTGCTGATCGTCACCGAGGACGCCAGTCTGCAACTCCAGCCGGGCATCGGACTCACCCGCGCGCAGACAATGCCGACCGCTGGCCGCCTGATGGGTGAGGTCGCCCGCCGGCACGCGTCCATCCGCAGCTGCGACGGCGTACAACAGGCGATGAGGATCGAACTCGTGGACGGGCCAAGCCCGCGGAGGTGGTGGATGCGGATCACCGCGTCATCCGTGTGGATGACGGTAGCGCCGGGTTAGCCGGCGCGGTAGGGCATCGGCACCTCCTGTAGGTCCTTGACGGCGATGGGTTCGTCGCAGGACGGGCACAGCCCGCCGAGGCCGACCCGGTGACATGGTCGGACGCAGTCTGGGCACCATTGCTCGCCGAGGTACCGCTGCTCGCATTCAGAGCATTGGTAGACGGTGTTTTCGCGGCGCCGGCTTGGGCCGGGGATGGGCGCCGCCGTGATCGTGGCGGGTTGGCTGCGCCGGCGGTAGGCGGCCTGTCGGCATCGGGGTGAGCACCAGGTTCGGGGTCGGCCGGGCGGCAGCGGATGGGCGCAGATCGGGCAGGTTGGCGTCACGTTCGCGTCACGCGACGGGAGTTCAGGCACTGGCGGGCACCGCCTCGGGCAGCGCCGGCTGTTCGGCGTCGGCCGGGTCGGGGTTGCTGCCTTGTCCGGGGATGATCCGGAGCCGGGCTCTGGCCAGTGCGTCGACGGACATGTAGCGGCGTCCTTCGGCCCATTCGTCGTGTTGCTCGGCGAGGACCGCGCCGACCAGGCGGATCACCGCGGCCCGGTCGGGGAAGATGCCGACCACGTCGGTGCGCCGCCGGATCTCCTTGTTCAGCCGCTCTTGGGGATTATTCGAGCGGATTTGTCGCCAGTGCTCGACCGGGAAGGCGGTGAAGGCCAGGATGTCCTCCTTCGCCTCGGCGAGGTGCTCGGCGGCGGCCGGGAAGCTTCGCTGCAGCTCGGTGAGGATCAGCTCGTACTGGGAGTGCACGTGCGCTGCGTCGGGCTGGTCGAAGATCGACCGGATCAGGCTGCCGACCAAACCCTGAGCGGACTTGGGGATCCGCGCTTGCAGGTTGGCGGTGTAGTGGGTGCGGCACCGCTGCCACGCCGCACCTGGCAGGGCGGCGGCGATCGCCGTCTTCAGGCCGACGTGGGCGTCGGAGGTGACCAGCTGCACCCCGGACAGCCCGCGGGTGACCAGGCCGCGGCAGAACGCCAACCAGGACGGGCCGTCCTCGCCGGTGGCCACGTCCACCCCCAGGATCTCCCGGTGCCCGTCGACGTTGACACCGGTGGCGACCAGGGCGCTGACGTTGACGATCCGACCCTGCTCGCGGACCCGCTGAGTCAGCGCGTCGATCCACACATACGTGTACGGGCCGCCGTCCAGCGGCCGGTTCCGGAACTCAGCGACCTGCCCGTCGAGGCTCTTGGCCAGTTCCGACACCTGGCTCTTGCTCATCTTGGCGATACCGAGGGTCTGCACCAGCTTCTCCACCCGCCGGGTCGACACCCCCAGCAGGTAGCAGGTGGCGACCACGCTGATCAGCGCCTTCTCCACCCGCCGCCGCGGCGCCAGCAGCCAATCCGGGAAGTACGACTCCGAACGCAGCTTCGGGATCGCCACATCCAGCGTGCCGACCCGGGTGTCGAAGTCGCGGTGCCGGTAACCGTTGCGGGAGTTCACCCGCTCCGGGCTGACCTCCCGGTACGCTGCGCCGCAGATCGCGTCGGCCTCCGCGCCCATCAACGCCGCGATGAACCCGCCCACCATCTCCCGCAACAGATCAGGCGACGCCGCCTCCAGCTGCTTGCGTAGCCAGTCCACGCCGACGACCATCGTCGAGTCGACCATCGTGCTCCTCCTCACCTAGAACCCCTAGACAGGTCCTGTTGAGGATGACGCGGTGGTCGTCTACGTCAGGGCAGAAACGCCGCCCCGTACACCACACCCGTGGGCACTACTATCGCGGGGCCAGCCCCCCACCCTCGGAGTCCTTGCGACCGTCGGCGAGCAGGGCCGCGTACAGCCCGTTGAGCGCCCCGGCGTCGATGCCCGCTAATGGAGTGGACCCGAGGTAAGGGAGGACGTGCAGCCGCAGGTTACGGGCATACGAGTAGTGCGTAGCCGGTCTCAGTGTCGGCTCGATCGCGGCCAGCCAATCCGCGGTGAACTCGGCCAACGTCTGCCTCGACTTGGGGACGTAGGCGCCCCTGTTCACCGAGCCGACGATCTCAGCCAAGGCCGCTTCGGCGTCGCGCTTGGTCCGGTGTCCGCCGTGCCAGCGTTGCCGACGACGACCGGTCAACGGATCGTTACCGGTGTCCACGACCACGCTCCAGGACTTGCCGCGCTTGACGACCGAGCCTCTCATCGTTCCCCTGCCTTTCCTTTGAGTGCTGCGACGCCGGCGGGGACCC
>JACCSC010000172.1 GCA_013813215.1 Geodermatophilaceae bacterium
CCAGCTCCCGCAAGCGCTCCACGACCGAGGGGGCGAAGGTCTGGACGCGGTCCGAGCCGTCGAGGTAGGAGCGGTCGACGCCGCGCTCGTCGGTGCCGGGCCGCCAGGTCACCCGCGGCACGCTACCGGCCCGCAGTCCGGGGATCGTCGCCGTGCGGGCCTATTCTGGCGGCATGAGCACGGAGCCCCTCGTCGACCAGCGGTGGCGGTTCACGGTCGAGGAGTACGAGCAGATGGGCCGGGTCGGAATCCTCGCCGAGGACGACCGGGTGGAGCTACTCGACGGGGAGATCGTGGCCATGTCACCGGTCGGGCCGAAGCACGCGAGCACGGTCAACCGCCTGAACGAGCTCCTGGTCCGCACGCTGGCCGGCCTGGCCACCGTGGTCGTGCAGAACCCGTTGCGGTTGCTACCGCGCTCCGAGCCGCAGCCGGATTTCATCCTCGCCCGACAGCGGCGTGACTTCTACGCGAGCGCACATCCCACCGCCGAGGACGTGTTCCTCGTCATCGAGGTCGCGGACTCGACGCTGCGCAAGGACCGGATGGTCAAGGTGCCGATCTACGCCCGGCAGGGTGTCGTCGAGGTCTGGCTGGTGGATCTCGCCGCCCGCGTCGTGACCGTGTACGCCGACCCGGTGGACGGCGGCTACCGGGACGTCCGCACGGTGCACGGCGAGGAGCCGCTGAGCCCGCAAGCCCTGCCGCAGCTGCGCCTTATCGTCAGCGACATCCTCGGCGACTGACGCCGAGCGCGGACGCGGCTCAGGGTCGGCGACGAACGTTTCAGCTGAAACTCTCTCGACCTCGGATCGAGGGTTGTGGGCGTGGTCGGCGACCAGCGGTGTGCGAACCTGCTCCCCATGCAGCTGCGTGTCGTCGGCGCCGGCCTGCCGCGGACCGGGCTCCGCAATGACCTCACCAGACTCACCGACGGGTGGACGCCCCTGTGCCGCCGGCTCGACGTCCCCGAACCGGTCGAGGGCTTTCCTCGGCTCAGCCGGAGGGGACAGTGGCGCTGACCCGCCGACCGGACGCGCCCATCAGCCCCGCTTTGACGGCGTCATGACCTCGGCACGGGTCCGTGTCGGGATCGACACCGGCGGCACGTTCACCGATGTCGTCGCCGTGGACGAGACCACCGGCGAGCTGGTGACCACCAAGACGCCGTCGACTCCGGACGACCCGGCCGAGGGCTTCATGACGGGCCTGCGCAAGGCATTGGACCTGCTCGGCCGGGACGCCGCCGACCTGGCCGCCGTGGCCCACGGGACGACGGTGGCCACGAACCAGCTGCTGGAAGGCAAGGTCGGCCGGCTCGGCTTCATCACGACCGAGGGCTACGAGTTCCTGCTGGAGATCGCCCGGCAGTCGGTGCCCGACGGCTACGGGAACTCCTACTTCTGGGTCAAACCGGATCGCATCGTCCCGCTCGACCGGGTCCGCACGGTCGGCGGTCGGCTGGACTTCCGCGGCGCCGAGCTGCGGCCGTTCGACCGAGCCCAGGCTGTCGAGGCGGCCCGCTGGTTCCGAGACGAGGGGATCGACACGATCGGGGTCTGTTTCCTGCACTCCTACGCCGACCCGGCGCACGAGCAGGCGATGCGCGATGTCCTCGCCGCGGAGCACCCCGACGCGGTGGTGTCACTGTCCAGCGACGTACTGCGCGAGTACCGCGAATACGAGCGGGCGGTGACCACGCTGGTGGACGCGGCGGTCAAGCCGAAAGTCGCGGCGTACGTCGCCGGCCTCCAGCGCCGGCTGCGCGACTTCGCGCCCGGTGTGCCGTTCTCGATCATGCGCTCCAACGGCGGCGTGCTGTCGGGCGAGGAGGTCGTCCACCAGCCGATCACGACGGTGCTGTCCGGTCCCGCCGCCGGGGCGCTCGGCGCCGGGTTGATCGCCCAGCGGGCCGGACACGCGCGGGTGCTCACCCTCGACGGCGGCGGGACGTCGACCGACGTGTCGGTGGTGCTGGACGGGCAGCCGGCGCTGACCACGGAGGGGACGGTCGGTCACTTCCCCTCCAAGATCCCGATGATCGACGTGGTCACCGTCGGCGCCGGCGGCGGCTCGATCGCGTGGGTCTCGCCGGAGGGGACGCTGAAGGTCGGCCCGCGCTCGGCCGGCGCCGACCCCGGCCCCATGTGCTACCCCGACGGCGGCGGCGAGCCGACGGTCACCGACGCCCATGTCGTCCTCGGCCGGATACCCCCACACCTGCTCGGTGGGCAGATCCCGCTGTCGGTGGACGCCGCCCGAGACGGGCTCGGCGTGCTGGCGACCCGGCTGGGGATGGACCTGCCGGCCTGCGCCGAGGGCATCCTGGAGATCTCGGCCTGGAATCAGGCCAACGCCCTGCGCCAGGTCACCGTCAAGCGTGGCCTGGACGTCCGCGACTTCACGATGGTCACCTTCGGCGGGTCCGGCTCACTGCTGGCCTGCCGGCTGATGGACATCCTCGGGCTGCCGGCCGTGCTGGTCCCGCGGGATCCGGGCAATACGTCGGCGTACGGGCTGCTCACCGTCGACGCCAGGTGCGACGTGGTGCAGACCGCCGTGCACCGGCACCGCGGGCTGCCGGTCGCCGATGTCGAGGCGGTGTACGCCGACCTGCGCGAACGGGCCGCCGCCGCGCTGGACCGCGAGGGCTTCGCCCGGGCGGAGCAGTGTTTCGAACGGACTGCTGATCTGCGCTACTTCGGGCAGGCCTTCGAGGTCCGCGTGCCGGTCGCGGACGGCGCCCTGGACGCCGACGAGGTTGCGGCCGCCTTCCACGAGGGGCACCGAGGTCTGTACGGCTACGACTTCGCCACCGACGCCCGTCAGCAGGTCGAGTGGGTCAACCTGCGGGTGACCGGGATCGGGCCGATCCGGCGGCCGGCGGCCGTCGAACTCCCGGCCGGCAATGGGGACCCGAGCGGCGCCCTCAGCGGACAGCGGCCGGTGAGCCTCGCCTCGGCGTACGCCCCGGCCGACGTCTACGACCGGGACCGATTGCGGGCCGGGGACCGGTTGTCCGGACCGGCGGTGATCGAGGAGTTCGGCTCGACGATCCCCGTACATCCGGGGTTCGCCGCGGAGGTGGACCGGTTCGGCAACGTCCTTCTCACCCGGCAGGCGGAATGAGCGCCGACGTACTCTCCGCCGCGGAGGCGCCGATGACCAAGGTCGACCCGGTGCTGCTGGAGATCGTGGAGGGCACGCTGGCCTCGGTCGAGAAGGAGGTCGAGACGGCGATCGCCAGGACGAGCCGCTCGCCGATGATCCGCGACGCGCACGACTTCCGGGCCGGCATCCACGACCGGAAACTACGGAAGCTGACCGGCCGGTCGTACTCCGCGCTCGTACACCCCATCGCCCGCGACTTCCCGCTGCCCACGATGCGTCCGGGCGACGTCTACTTCCACAACGACGTCTACACCTCCGAGGGCGGCATCGGGCACCTGCCCGACCTGTGTGTCACGGTGCCGGTGTTCCACGACGGCGAGGTCGTCGCCTTCGTGCAGGCCTTCGGCCACCACGACGACATCGGGGGAGCGGTCCCCGGCTCGATGCCCTCGCACGCGCGCAGCGTGTTCGAGGAGGGCTTGATGGTGCCGCCCATCAAGCTCTGGGCGCAGGGCGTCCGCAACGAGGCGGCGTTGACGATCATGACCCGCAACTCGCGGATGCCGGACTCGCTGGCCGCCGATCTCGACGCCGAGTGCTCGGCCTGTCTGATGGGCGCGGGTCGGCTCGGCGAGCTGTTCGACCGCTACGGCCAGGCGGCCATCGAGGCTTGCTTCGAGACCCTGCTGGCCAACACGACCGAGACCTTCCGGCGGGAGATCCTGGCGAAGATCCCGCTCGGCAGCTGGGTCTGGGAGGACTACGCCGAGCACGACGGGGTGGACGAGCCGAAGCTGCACACCCAGCGGATCACCCTGACCCGCGAACCGGACCGGATCGTCCTGGACTTCGCCGGTACCTCACCGCAGGCCAAGGGCCCCATCAACCACTGCGGTGACTACGCCGACGGCAACTTCCTCAAGAAGTGGCTGGCCCCGATCCTGCGCAACCTGGCCGACGGCCCCGAGCGGATGGCCGAACTCGACGTCAACGAGGGTGTCGTACCGCTGATCGAGATGCGCTTCCCGCCGCCCGGGACGCTGCTCACGCCGATCTTCCCCGCGCCCACCAACGCCCGGACGTTCGTCATCCTGCGCCTGCTCGGTGTGCTCGCCGGTGTCCTCGCCAAGGCGGTGGACGGCCGGATGCCGGCCGACCAGGAGACCATCCGGTACACCGGGGTGTACGGCCTGGACGTGGACGGCGAGCCCTACCTGATGCGGGAGGTGCTCGGCGGCGGCTCCGGCGGCCGGTACTACGCCGACGGCGAGGACACCATCCACGTCGTGCCGGACTCCCGGAACCTTCCGACGGAGTTCACCGAGGCCCGCTTCCCGTTCCTCGTCGAGCGGCTCGGACTGGCCGTGGATTCCGGCGGGCCCGGCCTGTTCCGCGGCGGGCTCGGCTACGACAAGCAGATCCGGATGCTGCGGGACGCGTCGTTCATGTCGATCGCCGACCGCTCGATCCTGTCCTGCTGGGGGGTTCGCGGCGGGCGGGCCGGCCGCCCGTTCAGCGTCGTCGTCGATCCGGGCGGGCCGAACGAGCGCGAGGTGGACGCCCTGGCCGACGGCGAGCCGGTGCGGGCCGGTGAGCTCATCCGGATCCGGACCACCGGCGGTGGTGGCTGGGGGGATCCGCTGGATCGGCCGGTCACCGAGGTGCAGCGGGACGTGCGTTGGGGCAAGGTCTCCGTACCCGGCGCGCGCGGGGACTACGGCGTCGTGCTCGGCGCCGACGGCACGGCCGACGACGGCGCTACGGCTGAGCTGCGGGCATCGATGCGCGCCGCGCGTCCCGACGTTCAGCCGTTCTTCGACCGCGGCCCGGGCTACCCGCGGCTGTCCGGCGGTGCGTCGTACGCCGACGTCGACCTGCTCTGAGTTGCCCGTTCCGACATTGCCCCTCTGGTGGTGACGCAATCCGGACAAATCGCGTGCCGTGGCCGCAGCTCCAGGGGCAATGTCGTCGAGGGCGGCGCCTACGCGGTCCAGCGCAGCGGGAGCGACTTGACGCCGCGCTGGAAGCTCGACCGCAGCAGCACCGGCTCGCCGTCGGCCGCGAGCCACGACGTACGCCCGAGTACCTCGCGGAACAGCGCCCGCATCTGGGCCCCGGCCAGCTGCGCCCCCAGGCAGAAGTGCGGGCCGTGCCCGAAGGCGAGGTGCTCGTTCGGGCGCCGTTGTACGTCGAAGGTGTCAGGGTCGGTGAAGGCCTCCTCGTCGCGGTTGGCCGCCGAGAAGGAGACGACGACCTTGTCGCCGGCGGCGATGTCCACCCCCGACAGCGCGGTGTCCGAGGTCGCCGTACGACGGAACACCATGACCGGCGTCCACCAGCGCAGCATCTCCTCGACCGCTCCGGGCAGCAGCCCGAGATCCGAACGCAACGCGGCCTGCGCGTCCGGGTGGGTCAGTAGCGCGACCATGCCGCCGGGCAGGCCGTTGCGCAGCGTCTCGTTGCCGGCCACCGCGAACAGCCAGAACATGTTCTCGAACTCCTCGACCGACAGCCGGCCGCCGTCGTCGTCGAGCTGGGCCAGCAACGTGGACATGACGTCCGTACCGGGCGCAGCGCGCTTGGCCTCGGCGAGCAGGTGGGCGTAGCGGTAGAGGTCGGCCATCCCGCCGCGGCTGCGCGGATCCGGCATCTGCCCGTCGGCGTCCGGCACCGGGCGCACGGCCAGCGCGGCCCGGGCCATCGGCGTACCGGAGCTGGGATCGAAGCCGGCGCTCACTGCGTAGTCCGGGTCCTGGAAGCCGATCACCCGGTTCGACCAGTCGAACAGCAGCAGCCGGTCCTGCTCCGGCATCCCCAGCGTGTCGGCCAGCGTCAGCAGCGGCAGGTCGGCGGCCACGTCCTTGGCGAAGTCCGTGACCGGTGGCCCGGTGAGCATCCGTGCGACGCAGCCGCCGGCGTGTTCGCCGATGCGATCCGAAAGGCCGGCCACGGCCCGGGGTGTGAACGTGCGGGCCAGCAGGCGGCGCAGCCGGGAGTGCTCCGGCGGGTCCATGTTCAGCATCATCCGGCGCACGTAGGCAAGGTCTGAGTCGGTCAGCGGGTCACGGACCTGGGTCGCGCCGAGGGCCGAGGAGAAGACCTGGGGCCGGCGCAGGACCGCCTGTACGTCGGCGTGCCGCAGGACCAGCCAGTAGCCGGGCCCGCCAGGTTGGCCCAGCCGGGACGGCTCGGCGACCCGGACCACGCCGTGCTCCCGGCGCAGCCGAGCCAGCAGGTCGTGCGGCACGCCGCGTTCATACGTCCGGGGGTCACCCAGCACTTCGGCTTCGGGCACCGGCACGCCGCTCACAGCCGCGAGCCCGAGGGGCTGGCGCCGCGGGCGTCGACTGCGTCGATCACCCGTCCGCCCTCAGGCCGACCAGGATCGGATCGCGTCGGCGACCAGGTGCGGGGCCAGCGCCAAGGCGGCGTGCCCCTGACCCGGCAGTTCCACTGCGGTCGCCGACGGGATCGTGGCGGCGATCGCAGCCGTCGCATCAGACAACGCCGGCGAGGTCAGCTCGCCGCGCAGCAGCAACGTCGGCACCGCGATGGCGGTCAGAACGTCGACGGCTCGAGGAAGCCGCTCAAGGGCGCGGACCTCGCGCGGCCAGGTGTGCACCAGCGCGGTTCGCACGTGCCAGTTGGGGGTGCGGCGTAGTTCGGCTACCGCCTCGGCGGTGTAGCCGACCAGCACCCCCAACGCCAGCTCCAACGCCCCGTCCCGGTCCCCGCGGCGGATGTGTTCGTCCACCTCATCCAACCGGGCCACGCCCGGATTCGATCCCCGCACCGGCCACGGCGGCTCGTACAGCACCAGCCCGGTCAGGGACACGCCGCCCAGGGCGGCGCCCAACGCGCAGATCGCCCCTGAGGAGTGCGCGGCCAGCGTGACCGGCCGCTCGACCGAGGCGACCACGGCGGCGATGTCCTCGTACTCCCGCTCCAAGGCGTACGGCTCCGTGTCGGTCGAATCACCCTTTCC
>JACCSC010000194.1 GCA_013813215.1 Geodermatophilaceae bacterium
GCCCATCCGCGGCGAGTCCGGATCGCCGGCGTGCGGCCCGGTGCCGGTGACCAGAGTGCCGAGCACGAGCACCGTCGCGACGACGCTCAGCAGGCCGCGCCCGAGCAGGCGCAACGGCACAGGCACGACGGCGAGGGTGACACCCGCCGGTTCGCGGCTGCGCCGGAACAGCAGGACGGCGACGGCGATGAGCACCCCGGAGACCAGGAAGTGGCCCATCACCGTCCAGGGGTTCAGCCCCGTGAGCACCGTGACCGCGCCGAGCAGCGCCTGCGCCGGGATCCCGACGAGCAGTCCGATGGCCGGCCCGAGCAGGTCCCGGCGGCGCGGCCGGTCCCGCCACACCGCCACCAGGGTGGCCAGGGCGACCAGGCTCAGCACCCCGGTGAGCGTGCGGTTGGTGTACTCGATGACGCCGTGGACGCCGAGCTCGGGCGTCGGGAAGAAGCTGTCCTCGGTGCAGTTCGGAACGGTGGGGCAGCCCAGCCCCGACGCGGTCAGTCGGACGGCCCCGCCGGTGACCACGATGCCGACGTTGGCGATCATCGAGGCCAGCGCCAGCCGGCGAACCCAGAAACCGGCGGCCTGCTGCACGTCCACATCGTAGGTGCGTGGGTGGCTGGCATCGTGGCGGCAAATAGGTCACACTTGTGTTGTGAAATCCCAGCTGGCGACTCCGGAGCGGGCGGTCGACGTCCGAACCCGTGACCGGGTCAGCCGGCTCCTCATGCAGCACGGCACGCTCAGCGCGGCCGACCTGGCCGCCCGGCTGGAGATCAGCGCGGCCGGTGTACGGCGCCATCTGGACGCCCTGCTCGCCGAGGGCCGGGTGGTCGAGCGGGAGGCGCCTGCCGGCACTCTGCGCGGTCGCGGCCGCCCCGCCCGGCGTTATGCCCTGAGCGAACAAGGCAGGTCGGCGTTCCCGCACGCCTACGACGACCTCGCCGTTGCTGCCCTCCGGCACATCGCGGCCAGCGAGGGTCTCGCGGCCGTCGAGCGGTTCACCGCCGAACGAGTGGCCGGTCTGGAGGAGCGGTGCCGCGAGGCGATGAACGGCGCGGCCGAGCATCCGCTGGCCCGGGCCGAAGCGCTCGCCGCCGCGCTGACCCGTGAGGGTTACGCGGCCAGCGCCTCGGCCATCGCCGCGGGCGGGCAGCTCTGCCAGCACCACTGCCCCGTCGCGCACGTGGCCGCTGAGTTCCCGCAGTTGTGCGAGGCCGAGACGCGCGTGATCGGCCGGCTGGTCGGGACACACGTCCAGCGCCTGGCCACCATCGCGCACGGCGACGGCGTCTGTACGACGTACATCCCACCCGCACTGCCGCGCACCACCACGACGACCGGATCACGCCCTGCTGGAAGGACGTCATTGTGACCACCACCGAACCCCGCCCCGGGATCCTCACCCAGGACGAGCAGATCGACGCGATGGGGCGCTACCAGTTCGGCTGGGCGGACTCCGACGCCGCCGGCGCGCTGGCCAAGCGCGGACTGTCCGAGGACGTCGTGCGCAACATCTCCGCGCTGAAGAACGAGCCGGAGTGGATGCTGCAGCGCCGACTCAAGGGCCTGAAGCTGTTCTACAAGAAGCCGATGCCCACGTGGGGTTCGGACCTGTCGGGGATCGACTTCGAGAACATCAAGTACTTCGTCCGGTCCACCGAGAAGCAGGCCACCACCTGGGACGAACTGCCCGCCGACATCAAGAACACCTACGACAAGCTCGGCATCCCGGAGGCGGAGAAGCAGCGCCTGGTCTCCGGCGTCGCAGCGCAGTACGAGTCCGAGGTGGTCTACCACCAGATCCGCGAGGACCTGGAGGAGCAGGGCGTGCTGTTCCTGGACACCGACACCGGCCTGCGCGAGCACGAGGACATCTTCAAGGAGTACTTCGGCTCGGTGATCCCGGTGGGGGACAACAAGTTCGCCGCCCTGAACACGGCGGTCTGGTCAGGCGGGTCGTTCATCTACATCCCGAAGGGCGTGCACGTCGACATCCCGCTGCAGGCTTACTTCCGGATCAACACCGAGAACATGGGCCAGTTCGAGCGGACGCTGATCATCGTCGACGAGGGCGCTTACGTGCACTACGTCGAGGGCTGTACCGCGCCGATCTACTCCAGCGACTCGCTGCACTCCGCGGTCGTCGAGATCATCGTGAAGAAGAACGCCCGCTGCCGCTACACGACCATCCAGAACTGGTCGAACAACGTCTACAACCTGGTCACCAAGCGGGCTGTGGCCCACGAGGGCGCGACGATGGAGTGGATCGACGGCAACATCGGGTCCAAGGTCACGATGAAGTACCCAGCCGTCTGGATGACCGGCGAGCACGCCAAGGGTGAGGTGCTCTCCGTCGCCTTCGCGGGTGAGGGACAGCACCAGGACGCCGGCGCCAAGATGGTGCACGCCGCACCCAACACGTCATCGACGATCGTGTCCAAGTCGGTGGCCCGCGGCGGCGGCCGGACCTCCTACCGCGGTCTGGTCCAGATCGACGAGGGTGCACACGGGTCCCGCTCCACGGTCAAGTGCGATGCGCTGCTGGTCGACTCCATCAGTCGCTCGGACACCTACCCCTACGTCGACGTCCGCGAGGACGACGTGTCGATGGGTCACGAGGCCACAGTGAGCAAGGTCAGCGATGACCAGCTCTTCTACCTGATGAGCCGCGGCCTGACCGAGGATGAGGCGATGGCCATGGTGGTCCGCGGGTTCGTCGAGCCGATCGCCCGCGAACTGCCGATGGAGTACGCCCTGGAGCTCAACCGGCTCATCGAGTTGCAGATGGAAGGGGCCGTGGGCTGATGTCGGCTGTTCTCGCCGATCCGCGGCAGACCGCCGACACCCCCGACACCGAATCGAGCTCCTCGACAGTGGACACCATGGTCTTTGCTGCCCCGACCGGGCGTGAGGAGAACTGGCGGTTCAGTCCGATGCGGCGGCTCCGGCCGCTGCTGTCAGACACGCCCTCCGATGCGCATCTGACCTGGGA
>JACCSC010000222.1 GCA_013813215.1 Geodermatophilaceae bacterium
CGCGAGGACGGCGCCGTCACCACCGCCGTGCAGGCGCTGTCGCGTCTGCCGGCCGCCCAGGTTCCGGCCGGCGAGTGGAGCGCGGCCGCCGCCGCGGCGAACGAGGCCCTGGTCCTGGCCCGCGGCATCGGGCAGGTGCCGCTGACCACGATGCCGCTGGCCTGGGTCGCCCTGCTCTCGGCGATGCGCGGGGAAGCCGCGTCCGCGATCACGCTTGGTGAACTGGAGGCGATCCTCGCCGAACACCCGATGGGCATCGTCGGCGTCGCGGCCTCGGACATGGCGCAGTGGACCAGAGGTGTCCTGGCCGCGACCGCCTCCGACGTCGACGGGGCGCTGGAGCACCTCGGCCGCATCCGACATCCGACGATCGGCCGGTCGGCGGCGCTGGACCGGCTCGACGCGGCGGTCCGGGGCGGCCGGCCCGACCTCGCCCAGGGGTGGATCGACGAGCTGAGCGTGTTCGCCGCCGCGGTCACCGCGCCGTGGTTGGCGGCCGTCGCCGAGCACGGACGCGCCCTGCTCAGCGAGCGCGACACCGCTGATCAGCACTTCCAGCAAGCTGTCGAGCTGCACGGCGGCGGCGGACGCCCCTTCGCGCTGGCCCGGACGCAGCTCGCGTACGGCGAGTTCCTACGCCGCGGCAACCGGCGGGTCGAGGCCCGTTCCCACCTGCGCCCCGCCCTCGAGGTGCTCAACGACCTGCGCGCCGAACCCTGGGCAGAGCGGGCCCGGCGCGAGCTCCGCGCGTCCGGCGTGACGGCTCGAAAGCGGGACGTCACCACCACCGGAAGCCTCACGCCGCAGGAGCGGCAGACCGCGCTGCTCGTGAGCTCCGGCCTGGGCAACCGTGAGATCGCCGCCCGCCTCTTCCTGAGCCCGCGCACCGTGGAGTACCACCTGAGCAACGCCTACCAGAAGCTCGGCGTGCGCTCCCGCGGCAAGCTCGCGCAGCTCAACCTCAGCTGATCGCTGGATCACAGCAGCCGGTTGGTCCACAGCAGCGCCAGTCCGGTGGCGAGGAAGGCGAGGATGAGGCCGGCGCCGACGAACCACACCGTCACCTCCTGCGGCTGCGTGGTGTAGCCGATCTGGCTGCCGAGATCGGCGAACACCTCGCGTCCCTGCCCGGCGGACTCCGCCGACTTGTAGGTCCCGCCGGTCTCCTCGGCGATCGCCTGCAACGCCTCGCGGTCGACCTGGACCGGGATCAACTCGCCTTCCAGTTCCAACACCCCGGCGTCGGTTCCGAAGGCGATCGTCGAGACCGGGACCTGCGCGGCCTGGGCGGCATCGGTGGCCTGCGTCTCCAGCCGCCCCACGGTCCGGTAGCCGTCGCTCATCAGCACTATCGCGGCCGGCGGCGGTCCGTCGTCGGTGGTCTCCAGCTGCGACTGGAACGCGCTGATGGCGTTGAGGCAGGCGAAGATCGCCTCGCCGGTGGCCGTGGCCTCGGCAAGCTCCAGGTTCTCGATGCCGGCGATGACCGCGGCCCGGTCGGTCGTCGGCGGTACGACGGTGTTCGCCGTACCGGCGAAGGCCACCAGGCCCAGGTTGATCCGCTCGGGCAGCACGTCGACGAAGTCCTGGGCCGCGATCTTGGCCGCGCTGAACCGATTCGGCGCGATGTCCTCGGCCCCCATCGACAGGGACACGTCGATGGCCAACATGACGGTGGCCCGGTCTCGCGGTACGCGGACGTCGGTCGACGGCTTGGCCATGGCCAGGCTGAGCGTGGCCAGGGCGAGCAGGAGTACGCCGAAGGCCACGTGCCGCCGCCAGCCCGGGCGCTTCGGCGCGATGGTCGCGAGCAGCTCGACGTTGCTGAAGCGGGCGGCGTACTGCTTGCGGCGCAGCTGCAGTACGACGTATAGCGCCACGAGCCCGGCCACCGCAGTCAGCAACAACAACCACACCGGGGCCTGAAAACTCACCGCCGAGCACCCCCCGAAGCCCCCCGCCGTCGGGCGGCGACGAAGCGCACGATGTCGATCATCCAGTCCCGGTCCGTCCGCAGCTGCAGGTGGGAAGCGCCGCAGCGACGCAATCCCGCGGCCACCTCGGCTCGCTGCGCCGCGGCTGCGGTGGCGAACTGCTCACGCAACTCCTTCTTCCCGGTCTGCACCTCGATCAACCGCCCGGTCTCCGGATCGACCAGGGTGAGCAGCCCGACGTCGGGCAGCGCGAGTTCGCGTGGGTCGAGCACCTCGATCGCGAGCACCTCGTGCCGGCCGGCCAAGCCGCGCAGCGGACGTTCCCAGGTCGGTTCGCCCAGGAAGTCCGACACGACGACGGCCAGTCCCCGCCGGCGCGGTGGCCGGCGCAGCAGGTCCAGCGTGGCCGCCAGGTCGCCCCGGCGCCCCTGCTCGGCGCGTGGCGTTTCGATCACCGTGCGGATCAGCCGGTCACCGGCGGCCCGCCCGGCCCGGGCCGGGATCCGGATCACCCGTTCGCCGGTCGTCACGATGGCGCCGACCCGGTTGCCGCCGTGCGTGGTCAGGTAGACGACCGCGGACAGCCCGGCGACGGCGAGATCCCGCTTCTCGCAGGCGGCGGTCCCGAAGTCCAGGCTCGGGGACAGGTCGACGACGACCCAGGTCTCCAGTTCGCGGTCGGCGATGGTCTCGCGGACGTGGGGCACGGCGGTCCGCGCGGTCACCGGCCAGTCCATCCGGCGTACGTCGTCGCCGGGGTAGTACAGCCGTGACTCCGCGTTCTCCGACCCGGCGCCGGGGACCAGGCCGAGGTGGTTGCCGTGCAGCAGGCCGTCCAGACGGCGTCGTACGGTCAGCTCAAGTCGGCGCAGGACGGCGTCCGCGGTGTCCTGCTTCAACCGGGGTGGGACGCCGGCCGTACTCGCTGCGTCCCTGCTCACGCCGGCCGGCTATCGGGCTGCGGCCCGCCGTACGGACCCGACGCGGGCGGACCCGGGACCCTCGGACCGGTGGGCTGCGGCCCCGGGAAACCCGCGGCATAGCCGCCGGACTTCTGCCGGGGGGTGACCTGGGGTAGCGGGATGGTGCTCAGTACCCGCTTGACGATGTGTTCGACGGGGACGCCGTCGGCCAGTGCGTCGTAGGACAGGACCAGGCGGTGGCGCAGCACGTCGGGAGCGATGTCGAGGACGTCCTGCGGCAGGACGTAGTCCCGACCGCGGAGCAGCGCGAGCGCCCGGGCCGCCGCGATCATGCCGAGCGAGGCACGGGGGCTCGCCCCATAGGACACCCAGCCGGCGACATCGGTCATCCCGTGCTCGGCCGGGCGACGGGTGGACACCACCACCCGGACCACGTAGTCGACGAGCGCATGGTGGACGAACACGCGGCCGGTGGCCTCCTGCAGTCGCAGGAGCGCGTCGGGGTTCAGGACCTGCTGCGGGACCGGGGGGGAGACGCCCATCCGATAGACGATCTCGCGCTCCTCCTCGGTGGAGGGGTAGTCGACGACGATCTTCATGAGGAACCGGTCGCGCTGGGCCTCCGGCAGCGGGTAGACGCCCTCGGACTCGATCGGGTTCTGGGTGGCGAGCACCAGGAACGGCAGCGGCATCGGGTACGTGCGCCCGCCGAGGGACACCTGCTGTTCGGCCATCACCTCCAGCAGGGCGGACTGCACCTTGGCCGGGGCACGGTTGATCTCGTCGGTAAGGACGAAGTTCGCGAAGACCGGTCCGAGCTCGGTGTCGAAACTCTCCGCCCCCTGCCGGTAGACTCGCGTGCCGACGATGTCGGACGGCACGAGGTCAGGGGTGAACTGCAGCCGGGCGAAGCTGCCGCCGACCACCCGGGCCAGTGTCTCCACGGCCAGGGTCTTGGCCACGCCGGGAACGCCTTCGATGAGCACGTGGCCCTTGGCCAGCAGGCAGACGAGCATCCGCTCGAGCATCCGGTCCTGGCCGACGATAACGCGCTTGACCTCGAAGATCGTGCGTTCGAGGGCGCTGGCGTCCTGCGCCGGCGGCTGCGCCGCATTCGGCGCGGGTCGATCCTGCTCGGCATCGGTCACCCGCTCAGCACACCGGAGAGGGCGTG
>JACCSC010000229.1 GCA_013813215.1 Geodermatophilaceae bacterium
CTCGCCGTGCTCGTGGCCCTGGTCAGCAACGGCCCGATCACGGCCCTGCTCGTGCTCGGCGTCGTGGTGGTCGTCATGCAGGTCGAGGGGCACCTGCTGCAGCCCCTGTTACTCGGCCGCGCGGTGAAGATCCATCCGCTGGCGGTGATCCTGGCCATCGCTGCCGGGTTGCTCGTGGCCGGGATCGTGGGCGCGCTCATCGCCGTACCGCTGGCCGCCTGCGTGAACGTGGCGACGATCTACCTGGTCCGCGGCCGTTACGCCGTCGCCGAAGCCCCGATCGCCGCGGAGTTCGACCCCGACCCGAAGTCCCAGTCCAACCCCACCAGCCTCACGACGGACGGACCGGCTCCCTCGGTACCCAACGGCGTCACCGCGGAGTAACGACCAGGCCGGCAACGGCCGCGGCGGCGATGTCGGTCCGGTGGTGCATGCCCGCGAAACCGACCGCTCCGAGACGCGCGTAGGCGGCGTCCCGGGCGTCGGACAGGGTGGGCGCCGTCGCGGTGACTGACAGCACCCGCCCGCCGCTGGTCCGCGCCGTACCGTCCGGGCCGCGGCTGGTGCCTGCGTGCAGGACACCGGGTCCGGTCCCGCCCAGCACCGGATCGCCCACCCGCGGCGATCCCGGGTAGCCCGCGGCGGCCGCGACGACGGTGACCGCGCTGTCGGTGGACCACTCCAGTGGCGGGTGCTCGGCCAGCCGTCCGGTGGCCGCGGCGAGCAGCAGCCGGGCCAGCGGGCTCCGGAGCAGGGCGAGCACCACCTGGGTTTCGGGGTCGCCGAAGCGGGCGTTGAACTCGATGACCTTCGGGCCGTCGGCAGTGAGGACGAGGCCGGCGTAGAGCAACCCCTGGTACGGCGTACCGCGCCGGGCCATCTCCTCGACGGTCGGACCGAGGACCTGCTCCAGCACGGTCTCACCGAAGCCCGCCGGGAGCCAGGGCAGCGGACAGTAGGCGCCCATCCCCCCGGTGTTCGGGCCGGTGTCGCCGTCACCGATCCGCTTGAAGTCCTGGGCGGGGAGCAGCGGGCGGATCGCCGTACCGTCGGTCACCGCGAACAGCGACACCTCCGGGCCGGCCAGGTACTCCTCCACCACCACGCGGTGGCCGGCCGCGAGCACCGCATGAGCGTGCGCGGCGGCCGCGTCGCGGTCGGCTGTGACCACGACGCCCTTGCCCGCGGCGAGGCCGTCGTCCTTGACGACGTACGGGGCCCCGAGCGCGGTCAGGGCCCGATCCACGTCCGCCCGGTCGCCGACGGTTCGGCTGGCCGCCGTGGGGACGCCGGCCGCGGCCATCACGGCCTTCGCGAAGTCTTTGGAGCCCTCGATCCGGGCGGCCGCGGCGGACGGCCCGAAGCAGGCGATCCCCTTGGCCCGGACCGCGTCGGCGGCGCCCGCCACCAGCGGCAACTCCGGCCCGACCACGACCAGGTCCGCGCCCAGCGCGACAGCCAGGTCGGCGACGGCGTGGGGATCGGCGACGTCCAGCGGGCGCGCCTCGGCCAGGGTGTCGGTGCCCGCGTTGCCGGGGGCGCAGGCCAGTCCGACGACGGCGGGGTCGGCCCGCAGGGCGAGGCAGAGGGCGTGCTCCCGCGCGCCCCCGCCGACCACGAGCACCCGCACGGCGGTGAGCTAACCATGTTCGTCGAGCCCTCACCGGCCTGCCAGGTGGTGTTCGCCGGGGCGCCGCCTGCGCCCGGTTGGCTGACCCACGATGACATCGAGCCGGGAGGTCCTACCGTGCACAGGTTCCGCGTCAGCTACCCGCGCGTGGTCGCGGCGGTCGTCACCGGGGCGCTGGCGCTGGGCCTGGTGATCGGCGTGTCGATCCCGGCCACCGCACAGGTTCCTAGTCCCACCGCCGCGGAACCGCTGGTGATCGCGCACCGCGGCGCCTCCGGCTACCGACCCGAACACACCCTGGCGTCCTACGAACTGGCGATCCGGATGGGCGCCGACGCGATCGAGCCGGATCTGGTCTCGACCCGGGACGGCGTGCTCGTGGCTCGACACGAGAACGAGATCGGCGGTACGACTGACGTCGCGTCGCGCCCCGCGTTCGCCGACCGGATGACGACCAAGGTCGTGGACGGCCTGACCCTGACCGGCTGGTTCACCGAGGACTTCACCCTCGCCGAACTCAAGCAGTTGCGCGCGGTGGAGCGGATCCCCGACATCCGCCCGAACAACACGATCTACGACGGCCGGTTCGCCATCCCGACGCTGCAGCAGGTCATCGACCTCGCCCAGCGCTTCGGCGTGGCGATCTACCCCGAGACCAAGCACCCGACGTACTTCGACTCCATCG
>JACCSC010000114.1 GCA_013813215.1 Geodermatophilaceae bacterium
TCACCGCGCGGCCGAGTAACAGGGGCTGCAGCAGGTGCCCCTCGACCTGCATGACGACCACCACGACGCCGAGCACGAGCAGGGCCGTGATCGGGCCGTTGCTGACCAGGGCCACGAGCACGGCGAGCAGTCCGCTGAGGAACGAGCCGATCAACGGGATGAAGGCGCCGAGGAACACCACCGCGGCCAGGGGCAGGGCCAGCGGCACGCCCAGGACGGCGATGCCGATGCCGATGCCGACGGCATCGACGAACGCGACCAGACCGGTGGCCCGGACGTAGCTGATGAGGGTCTTCCAGGCGATCAGGCCCGCGCCGTCGATGTCCTCGCGGCTGACCCGCGGGAGCAGTCCGACCAGCCAGAGCCAGATCTCCCGACCGTCGCGGAGGAAGAAGAACAGCGCGAAGAGGACCAGGAAGAAGCCGGTCACCAGGTGACCGACCGTGGTCGCGGTGGCCAGCGCGCCGGCCGTGAAGAGCTCGCGGTTGTCGGCGAGTGAGCTCTGACCCTCGTCGATCAGGTCGTCGAGCTGCTGTTGGGACAGGCTGAGCGGCCCCTGCACCAACCAGTCGCGCACCTGGTCGATCCCCTCGGTCACGCTGTCGGACAGGTCGGCCAGGCCGTTGGACACCGCCGACACGACGAGAGTGATGATGCCGGCGACGGCCGCGATGCCGCCGAACAGCACCAACGCCGCCGCCACTGACCGGGGGAGGCCCTGCCGGCGCAACCAGGACGCCACCGGCTGCAGGAGCCCGGAAAGGAGCAGGGCGATGGCGACGGGCACGAGCACGAGCTGCAGCTCGATGACGACGAAGAACACCACCCACAGCCCGCCGAGGATGACCAACATCCGCCACGACCAGGCCGCGGTCGTTCGGATCCCGACGGGGATGTTCTCCTCGACCGGCCGCTGTCGGACGGGGGTCAGCACGGCCGGCGCCAACGGTTCAGGTCTCGAGGGGAGCCTCGGTCGCTTCGGTGCCGACCGGCGCAGCCTTGTCAGCACGCTCACCGCGTCAACCTACCGGCCCAGGTGGCAGCCGGCTGGTCACCGCGCACCCGCGCGCGACGATAGTCAGGGCTTGCCCAGGCGTTGGGCGACCCGGCCGCTACGGTGAGCCCTCCCCACCACCCATCTCCGGCAGGTGAGCATGCCCGCGCGATCACAGGCCAAGAATGACCAGGACGAGGAGGAGCGGCAACGCTTTGCCGACCGCGTCCTCGGCCTGGCCGAGGATGCGGTGTACTGGGCGATCGCGGTCCTGCTGGTCGCCGGTGCCGGCACCCTGCTGGTGGCCCAGGTCCACACGTTCCTGAGCCTGACCGACACCCCCGCCAGCACCGTCATGCTCGAGGTGCTGGACGGGCTGTTGCTGATCTTCATCTTCGTCGAACTGCTCTTCGCCGTCCGGGCCTGCCTGAGATCCCACGAGATCGTGGCCGAGCCGTTCCTCATCGTCGGGATCCTGGCCGGGATCAAGGAGATCGTGGTGCTGTCCGTCGAGGCCGCGAAGTTGCTCAGCGAGGGCCCCGAGTTCTCCCGGGCGATCGTGGAGATCGGGGTGCTGGGCGCCCTGGTGCTCGTGCTGTCCGCCTCGGCGTACGTCTTGCGCGAGCGGCGCCAGGACACCGAGGACGCCGGCGAGCAGGCCGGGGAAGCTGCGGACCGTTCATGATCGGCCGCTACACGCTGCCCGAGATGGGCGAGATCTGGAGCGAGGCGCACAAGTACGCCCTCTGGTGCCGGATCGAGGTCCTCGTCCTCGAGGCACATGCCGCGGCCGGCGTCGTACCCCCCGAGGTGGTGGAGCCGGTCCGCGCGGCCGCGCCGCCGACCCCCGAGGCGGTGGCCGCGATCGAGGCGGTCACCGAGCACGACGTCATCGCCTTTCTCTCGGCGTGGGCGGACAACACGACACCGCGCGAGGCGGCGGCGTACGTGCACTTCGGGCTGACCAGTTCGGACCTGCTCGACACCGCCCTCGCCGTACAACTCGTGGAGGCCAGCGACGTGCTGCTGGCCAAGGCCGATCGGCTGGTAGCGGTCCTGCGCGAGCACGGCCTGGCCCACCGGGAGACGGTCAAGGTCGGTCGTACGCACGGCATCCACGCCGAGCCCGATGTCTGGGGGCACCGGGTCGCCGACCTGGCCTTTGCCGCCGCCCGCTCGCGGGACCGGTTGCGGCAGGCCCGCGAGGCTGTGGGGGTGATCGCGATCTCCGGGGCGATCGGCACCTACTCCAACGTGGACCCCGCCGTGGAGGCCTACGTCGCCGGGGAACTGGGGCTGCAGGCCGCCCCGGTCTCGACCCAGGTGGTGATCCGCGACGGCGTGAGCGAATGGGTCTGCGCGCTGGCCGTGCTGGCCACGGTCTGCGAGGCGGTGGCGCTGGAGGTGCGGCACGGGCAGCGCACCGAGGTCCGCGAGCTGTCCGAGCCCTTCCGGGCCGGGCAGAAGGGCTCCTCGGCCATGCCGCACAAGAAGAACCCGATCATGTCCGAGCGGATCGCCGGCCTGGCCCGGATCGTGCGCGCGCAGATCGTGCCGGTGCTGGAGGGCATCCCGCTGTGGCACGAGCGCGACATCTCGCACTCCTCCACCGAGCGGGTCGCCCTGCCGGACGCGGCGAGCGCCACCGACTACCTGCTGCATTTGACCACCCGGCTGGTCGACGGGCTGGTCGTGGACGCGGCCCGGATGCGGGCGAACCTGGACTCGACCGGTGGGCTGGTGTACAGCTCGGCGGTCCTGCTGGATCTGGTCGAGGCGGGGCTGTCCCGGGAGGACGCGTACGCGGTCGTGCAGGCGGCGGCGATGGAGACCTGGGAGTCCGGCTTGCCCTTTGCGGACGCGGTGGCGACGCGGGCCGGTGGGCGACTCGACGCGGCTCGGCTGGCCGAGCTGTGCCGCCCGGAGCGCTACCTGCAGCGGTTGGGCCCCGTCTTCGACCGGCTGGCGGCCTTGTCGTGAGGTTGCTGGCCGCGGGCAAGGTGCGTGAGATGTACGAGCTCGGGAACCGGCTGCTGATGGTGGCTTCGGACCGCATCTCGGCGTACGACGTCGTACTCCCGACCCCGATCCCGGACAAGGGCGCGGTCCTCACCGCGCTGTCGGCGTGGTGGTTCGGGACGCTCGAAGCGGC
>JACCSC010000311.1 GCA_013813215.1 Geodermatophilaceae bacterium
ATCATCCTGGGCGGCCGGGCGTTCGGGCCGGGCTTCGGCTTCGTGCTGGGCAGTACGTCGTTGTTCGCCTCGGCGCTGCTGATCGGTGGGGTCGGGCCGTGGCTGCCGTTCCAGATGTTCGCCGCCGCCTGGGTGGCGATGGGGGCCGGCCTGCTGCCGCGGGTCGCCGGTCGGGCCGAGGTGCTCCTGCTGGCGGCGTACGGCTTCGTGGCGGCGTTCTTCTACGGGCTGGTCATGAACCTGTCCTTCTGGCCGTTCGCCATCGGGCCCGCCACGTCGATCTCCTTCGTGCCGGGCGATCCCGTGCTGGACAATCTGACCCGCTTCGTCGCCTACGACCTGGCCACGTCGCTGGGGTGGGACTTCGGCCGGGCCCTCACCACCGCCCTGCTCGTGGCGCTCACCGCCGCTCCGATGCTGCGCGCCCTGCGCCGGGCGGGGCGACGAGCCGCCTTCGACGCCGTGCCAGAGTTCACCGGAGCAGTCAGCGGCGAACCGCCCACGCGGTGAGGGCCTGTTCGACCGGCTGGGGCAGCAAGACCAGCTGCGGCTCGGCCTCCAGCCACCCGGGTTCCTTGGTCCGCCGGGCATGCGCCGCATGGTCGGCGTCGATCGCGAACGGGCTGTCATCGACGGTCGCGCCCTCGCTGCCGGCCAGGGTGAACCACCACAGGTAGTCGGTACCGCCCTCGCAGGTACGGAAGATGACCTCGACTGCCATCCGCTCCCGGTCCAGCGTCGCCACGCACTCCGCGTGCCGGTCACGCAGCATCGCCATCCACCGATTGGCTTGGTCCGAAGCGCCAGCCAGTACCGTCGCACGGGACAGCTGCACCTTCATGCCCGCGGGGAGCCCGATCACCTCAGCCATGGCTGCCATCCTGGCCCACGTTGACCGAGAGGCGACGGCCGCAGGAGGCCGGAGAACGTTTCAGCTGGAACTCGATGTGTGGAAATCGGGGTATCACATGGCGGGATACCCGGATTCTTCGAATGCGCGTTGCCATCACCCCCCTGGGCCGTTCAGGCCGATGAACCGACGGAACGCGTCCAGACCCTCGATCGCCAGCGGGTACGGCGGACGCACGAACGCATCGGCAGTCAGGGTGAGGCGCTGGCTGTGGGCCAGCACATCCTGCCGCCGTTCCCGGGATAGCCCGTTGTCGGCGTAGCCAACCTTCCGGCTGACCGCGAGGGAGGCCGGATTGTCGGTGAAGGCCGCGGAGGTCACCTCGGCCGCGTCCAGGTGGTCGAACAGGAAGGCGCACATCGTCTGGCGCATAAGGGTCCCGATCCCGCGCCCCTGGTGCTCCCGACCCAGCCACGAGCCGGTCTCACCGGTGCGAGTGACCGGATAGTCGCGGGTGCCGAAGCCCTGGACCCCGACCACCGTGCTCTGGTGGCGCACGACGAGGTCCAGGGACCAGGAGTCGGGCTCGAAGGCCGCCCGCTGCCGCCAGTAGTACGTCGCCATCGCTGGAGCCAACGCCGGGAGGGGCACGGTCGACCAGGGCACCGCGAACGGCATCTCGCCCGGGTCGTGGATGCCGCCGGCGGCCAAATCCACGAGAACCGGTACGTCATCGTCGCGGACGGCGGCCAGCTGCAGCGGACCGCAACCGATCCGCAGACCGAACGCCGGCCAGATCCGGGCGAGCGCGTCCATCTGCGCAGTGTCGGGATCGGTCCCAGAGCCGGCAACCGGTATTGGCTCGGGCCGTGGCGTCAGTATCGTGGCGGGCCGGACGAGAGGAACGACGACACCATGGGCGAACGGCGTACCTGCCTGGTCACCGGGGGTGGCCGCGGGATCGGGCGGGCCACCGCCCTCGAGCTCTCCCGCCTAGGTCACCGGGTGGCCCTCACCGCACGCAACGCCGATCAGCTGGCCGAGACCGCCGCCATGATCAACGGTCCGGTGCTGAGCGTCTCCGCCGATATCACCGACGACGACGCGATCGGCGACGTGTTCGGCCGGGTCGAGGACGAGTGGGGCCCGGTCGACATCCTGGTGGCCAACGCCGGGGCCGGCACGTCGGCGCCGGTGCACCGCACCACCGACGAGGAATGGCAGCGGATGCTGGACCTCAACCTCACCGCGCCGTTCCAGTGCATCCGCCGCGCCGTCCCGTCGATGCGCGACTCCGAGTGGGGTCGGATCGTGGTGGTGGCCTCGGTGGCGGCGAAGTACGGCGCGCCCTATCTAGCGGCCTATACCGCGGCCAAGCACGGGGTGCTCGGCCTGGTCCGCGCCGTCGCCGCCGAGCTCGCCGACACGGGGATCACGGTGAACGCGGTCTGTCCGGGGTACGCCGACACCCCGATGACCGACCACGTGGTCAAGGCCATCCACGGGCGGACCGGCCGCAGCGAGAAGGAGGTCCGCAACCTGCTCGCCCAGAAGCAGCCGATCGGACGATTGATCAAGCCGGAGGAAGTGGCGCAGACGATCCTGCTGTGCGTCACGAACGGCGCGATCACCGGACAGGGGATCAACGTCGACGGCGGTGCGATCCAGTCGTGAGCACGCAGCGGATCAATCCGCCCCAGCTGACCCGGCCGTCGGGCTTCAGCCACGCCGTGGTCACGGATTCGACGGTCTACCTGGCCGGGCAAACGGCCCTAAATGCCGAGGGCCTCATCGTCGGGGGCGGGGACGTCGTCGTCCAGTTCGAGCAGGCGCTGACCAACCTGCTGACCGCGCTGCGGGCGGCCGGCGGTGGTCCAGCGGACCTCGTCAACCTGACCGTCTACATCGTGGACATGGACGACTACAAGTCCCGGTCCCGTGACATCGGCGAGGTCTGGCGGCGGCTGGTGGGAAAGGACTACCCGGCGATGGCCGGGATCGGCGTGGCCCGGCTGTGGGACGAGGAGGCGTTGATCGAGGTGCAGGGCACCGCCGTGCTGCCGTGAGCGAGCGTGAGGCCGACGCCAACCGCCTGGCCTCGGCCGCCCTCGGTGCGGGCGACGCGACGGGATGGTTCGAGCAGCTGTACGCCGAGGCGCGCCAGGGACGGGCGGTGGTGCCCTGGGAGCGCGATGCCCCGCAGCGCCTGCTCGTGCGCTGGGCCGACGCCCGATCCCCGGTCGGGGCTGGCCGACCCGCGCTCGTCGTCGGCTGCGGGCACGGGATGGACGCCGAGTTCGTCGCGAGCCTGGGCTTCGACACGACGGCGTTCGACATCTCCGAGTCCGCCGTACGCACCGCGCGTGAGCGGTTCCCCGAGTCGAGCGTGCACTATCGGGCGGCCGACCTGCTCGACCCGCCGGCCGCGTGGACCGGTGCCTTCGCTCTCGTGGTCGAGAGCCTCACCGTGCAGTCCCTGCCGCGGCAGTTGCGGGCGCACGCGAGCAGCAATGTCGGCCGCTTCATTGCGCCGGGAGGGACGCTCGTGGTCGTCGCCTCGGCACTGGCCTCCAGCGACAGTCCCGACCCCGGTCCGCCCTGGCCGCTGACCCGCGGCGAGGTCGAGGCCTTCGCAGCCGACGGCGGGGAGCCGGTCGCGATCGAGGCCGTGCCGCGCGAGGCTCCGAAGACCGGCCACGTCTGGGTGGCGGAGTTCCACCGCCCCTCGGGCTCGCGGCTGCGCTGAGCGTAGATACTGGCCGCGCCCGCTGCAGCGAGGAGGTTCGGGAATGAGGCTGTCGCCGTCGGCGCACGTCGACACGTTCTGCCGGGACAGCCTGCCGCCGCCCGAGCTGTTCCCCGACCTGGTCCTCGACCTGCCGGAGTTGCAGTACCCCGAGCGGCTCAACGCCGCCGCCGTACTGCTCGACGACACCATCGCCGCGCACGGCGCCGACCGGCCGTGCCTGCGGTCCCCGACCGAGACCTGGACGTACGCCGAGACCCGGCGCACCGCACACCAGATCGCCGCCCTCCTGGTCGAGGATATGGGCCTGCAACCGGGCAACCGCGTCCTGCTGCGCGGACCGAACACGCCGTGGCTGGCCGCGTGTTGGCTCGGCGTCGTCCTGGCCGGCGGCGTCGCGGTGACCACGATGGCCCTGCTGCGCCCGCGCGAACTCGAGGTCATCGGAGCGACAGCCAAGGTCCAGTTCGCCCTGTGCGACGCCCGGTCCCGCGAGGACCTCGACGCCGCGGACATCCCCGGGCTACGCATGCTGAGCTTCGGCGGGCCGGGCGAGGACGACCTGACCTCCCGCGTGACCACCAAGCCGGCAGAGTTCACGCGCGTCGAGACGGCGGCCGACGACGTGGCGATGATCGCGTTCACCTCGGGTACGACCGGCCGCCCCAAGGGCGCCATGCACTTCCACCGCGACATCCTGGCCACCGCGGACACCTTCTCCGCCATGGTCATGAAGTCCGGCCCCGACGACGTCTTCACGGGCACGCCGCCGCTCGCCTTCACGTTCGGACTCGGGGCGCTCTTGCTCTTCCCACTGCGGTCGGGTGGGTCGACCCTGCTGGTGGAGCGGGCCACCCCGCCGGAGCTGGCCGACCTGATCGCCGAGCACGGCGTGACGACGCTGTCCACCGCGCCGATGGCATACCGCGCCATGATCACCGCGGAAAAGGCGGCCCAACTGTCGAGCCTGCGCTGCTGCGTTTCAGCCGGCGAGACCCTGCCACTGTCAGTGTGGGAGGCGTTCCACGAGGCCACCGGCATCAAGATCATCGACGGCATCGGCTCGACGGAGATGCTGCACATCTTCATCGGCAGCTCCGGACAGGACATCCGCCCCGGCTCGACCGGCCGCGCCGTACCGGGCTACACCGCGGCCGTGCTCGGCCCGGACGGCGAGCCGGTGCCCGACGGTGAACTGGGAAGCCTGGCCGTCAAGGGTCCGACCGGCTGCCGGTACATCAACGACGACCGGCAGGCCACCTACGTCAGGAACGGCTGGAACTTCACCGGCGACACCTACCGGCGCGACGCCGACGGCTACTTCTGGTACCAGGCCCGCTCCGACGACATGATCATCTCGGCCGGCTACAACATCGGCGGGCCCGAGGTCGAAGCAGCGCTACTCGGACACCCCGACGTCGCCGAATGCGGTGTGGTCGGAGCGCCGGATCCCGATCGCGGCACTGTCGTGTCGGCGTACGTCGTCCTGCGCGAAGGGGCGGTCGGCGACGAGGTGAAGGTCAAGGAACTCCAGGATTTCGTCAAGACCCAGATCGCGCCGTACAAGTACCCGCGGATCGTGGAGTTCGTCTCCGAGCTGCCGAAGACGAATACGGGCAAGCTGCAGCGCTTCCGGTTGCGCGCCGCGGCGGCCGAGGACGTCGCCAGTGACGAAGCGGCCGCGGAGGATACCGCCTGATGCGGATCGCGGTGGTCGGCGGCGGGCCCGGCGGGCTGTACTTCTCCGCCCTGACCAAGCAGCTCGACCCGGCCAGCGAGATCACCGTCTGGGAGCGCAATGCTCCCGACGACACGTTCGGCTTCGGCGTGGTGTTCTCCGACGAGACCTTGGGCGGCATCGAGCACGCCGACCGGGCGGTGTACGAGGCGATGCAGCGAGAGTTCGCCCGCTGGGACGACATCGACGTGCACTACCGCGGCGAGGTGCTCACCTCCGGTGGGCACGGCTTCGCCGCGATGAGTCGCAAGCGGTTGCTGCAGATCCTGCAGGAACGCTGCGCCGACCTGGGCGTCGACGTCCGGTTCCGGACCGAGGCGCCGCCGGTGAACGAGCTGGCCGCGGCGTACGACCTCGTCCTCGGCGCGGACGGGCTGAACTCCGCAGTCCGCCGGTCCCGCGCGGAGGCCTTCGCCCCGACGCTGGACGTACGGCGCTGCAAGTACATGTGGCTCGGCACCGACCTCGTCTTCGACGCCTTCAAGTTCTACGTCGAGCAGACGCCGTACGGCGTGATGCAGATCCACGGCTACCCGTTCGACCCGACCGGCAGCACGTTCATCGTCGAGATGCACGACGACGTCTGGCTGCGGGCCGGCTTCGGCGCCTTCGCCGACCGGTCGTTCGCGCCGGGCGACAGCGACCACGAGTCGATCGCGCTGGTCTGCGAACTGTTCGCCGACGTCCTCGGCGGCCACCAGATCAGGGCCAACAACTCCCGCTGGATCAGCTTCACGACCCTGCGCACCGAGTCCTGGGTGGACGGCAACGTGGTCCTGCTCGGCGACGCGGCGCACACCGCCCACTTCTCGATCGGCTCGGGCACGAAGCTGGCCATGGAAGACGCGCTCGCGCTGGCCGCCTGCCTGGCCGAGGAGCCGGACGTCAAGGCGGCGCTGGCGGCGTACGACGCCGAACGTCGCCCCGTCGTGCTGTCCACGCAACGCGCGGCGCAAGCCAGCCTGGAGTGGTTCGAGAACCTCGGGCAGTACGTGCACCAGGAGCCGCCACAGTTCGCGTTCAACATCATGACCCGCAGCCGCCGGGTCACCTACGACAACCTGCGGCTGCGCGACCCGGAGTTCGTCGCCATGGTGGACGACTGGTTCGCCGATCACGAGGTACGGCGCGGCGTCGCCCCGGCGCAACGCGGCACCCGGCCGCCGATGTTCACACCGTTCCGGCTGGGTGACCTGGAGCTGGCCAACCGGATAGTGGTCTCGCCGATGGACATGTACGTCGCCACCGACGGGCTGGCCAACGACTTCCACCTCGTGCACCTCGGCGGCAAAGCCTTGGGGGGCGCCGGTTTGGTGATGACCGAGATGGTCTGCGTGTCACCCGAGGGCCGGATCACGTTGGGCTGCACCGGTTTGTACGCCGACGCGCACGAGGCGGCGTACCGCCGAATCGTCGACTTCGTCCACGGGTCGTCGGCGGCCAAGATCGGGCTGCAGCTCGGGCACTCGGGTCGCAAAGGCTCGACCCGGCTCATGTGGGAGGGCATCGACGAGCCGCTGGCCGAGGGCAATTGGGAGGTCTTCGGCCCGTCGCCGGTGGCCTACTCCCCCGCCAACCAGGTGCCCCGCGAGCTGACCCGCCCCGACCTCGACCGGATCCGCGACGACTTCGTCGCTGCCGCCGAACGCGGGGCCCGGGCCGGTTTCGACCTGCTCGAACTGCACTGCGCGCACGGCTACCTGCTCTCGTCGTTCATCTCGCCCATCGCCAACCAGCGCACCGACGACTACGGCGGCTCGCTGGACAACCGGCTGCGCTACCCGCTGGAGGTGTTCGACGCGATCAAGGCGGTATGGGAGCGGCCGACCACCGTCCGCATCTCGGCCACTGACTGGGTCGAGGGCGGGATCACCGCCAGCGATGCGGTGGTGGTGGCCCGGGCATTTGCCGACCACGGGGTCGACGCCGTGGACGTGTCGACCGGGCAGGTGGTGAAATCCGAGCGACCGGCGTACGGCCGGTCCTACCAGACGCCGTACGCCGACCAGATCCGCAACGAGGTGGGGGTCGCGGTCATCGCCGTCGGCGCGATCTCGTCGTACGACGACGTGAACTCCGTCGTGCTGGCCGGCCGGGCGGACCTGTGCGCGATCGGCCGGGCTCATCTCTACGACCCGCAGTGGACGCTGCACGCCGCCGCGGAGCAGGACTACGCGGGCTCCGGCGCGCGCTGGCCGGACCCGTTCCGAGCGGGGAGCAGGCGGCCCCAGGGAGGCCGCACCGACGGGCCCAAGCCGCGGCTGCAGCTCATCCGGGAGGGCACCCCCGCGACCGCGCACACCCGCTACCGACCGCACCGCACACCCTGAGGGTGTCAGGGACGGTGCGGTAGACACGACGCGTGCTGCTTCTGCTGCCGCCGTCCGAGACCAAGACCGCGCCTGAGGCCGGCCGGCCGTTCGAGCCACAGGCGCTGAGCTTCCCGGAGCTGACCGGCACCCGGGCCGCGGTGCTCGATGCGCTGCTCGAGGTGAGCGCCGCTCCGGATGCGGGGCGGCGTCTCGGAGTTCGCGACACGCTGCTCCACGAGGTCCGGCGGAACCTGGAGCTGCGCGGGGCGCCGACGGCAGCGGCCGGCACCGTCTACTCCGGGGCGATGTACGACGGCCTCGGGCTGGGCCACCTCGACGGCGCGGCACGACGCCGGGCGCGTTCGTGGGTCGTCATCGTGTCGGCGCTGTTCGGGGCGGTGCGGCCGACCGACCGCATCCCGGCCTACCGGCTGCACATGTGCGGCCGGCTGCCGGGCCTGGCCCACCTGCCCGACGTTTGGCGGGAGCCGCTGGACGGCGTGCTGCCGGGAGCCGCCGGTCGCGGGCTGATCGTGGATTTCCGGTCCGCGGAGTACGCCACCGCGTGGCGGCCGACGGGACCGCTCGCCGCCCGGACCGTTGTGGTCAGGGTGACGCGGCGGGGAGGCGGGCGACGGGGAACCGGGGCGCATCGGGCTCGGTACACCCGGGGGCAGGTGGCCCGGCAGATCCTCGTGGCGGGCGTCGACCACCGCGAGCCGCAGGAGCTGGCCGACGCGCTGGGCCCTGCCTTCGACGTCCGGCTGTACCCCGGGCGCCTGACCGGCACCTGTGAACTGGACGTCGTCGAGTCCTGACCGGCTGGCCCGCAAGCCCAGGGCGCGCGACACTCTCAGGGAATACCCGCGCGGAGGAGTCGTCATGAGCACGCTGCAGGATCTGCTGGCCGCCGTCGCAAGCGGCGGCATCGAGGTCGTCGACCTGACGGCGCCGCTCTCGGAGGACACGCCGATCCTGCAGCTGCCCCCGCCGTTCGCGAACACCCAGCGCTTCTCCCGGTCCGAGCTCAGCCGGTACGACGAGCGCGGCCCCGCCTGGTACTGGAACGACTTCACCACCGGCGAGCACGTGGGCACGCACTTCGACGCACCGGTGCACTGGGTGACCGGCCGGGACGGCGAGGACGTCTCGCAGGTGCCGCCGCGGCGGCTGATCGGACCGGCAGTGGTGCTCGACTTCGCCACCGAGGCCGCGGCCGATCCGGACTTCCTGCTCGAGGTCGACCACATCAGGTCGTGGGAGACCACCCACGGTGCGCTGCCCGATGGCGGCTGGCTGCTCTACCGGACCGGCTGGGACGCCCGCTCGCACGACTCCGACCAGTTCCTCAACGCCAACGAGACCGGCCCTCACACGCCGGGCATGTCCGGCGAGTGCGCCCGCTGGCTGGCCGAGGCGTCGCCGCTGCTCGGGATCGGCGTGGAGACCGTCGGCACAGACGCCGGGGCCGCGCACTCGTTCGATCCGCCGTTCCCCTGCCACTCCTTCCTGCTGGGCGCGGACAAGTACGGCCTGACCCAGCTGCAGAACCTTGCGCTGCTCCCGCCGACGGGTGCGGTGGTGATCGCGGCCCCGCTGCCGATCGTCCGCGGGTCGGGCAGCCCGGCTCGGGTGTTGGCCCTCGTCGAACGTTGATGGCCACTTTGCCCCCCGCGTGGTGGTCGTCGCGTGCGATTTGTCCGACTCGCGGCGCCACCCGAGGGGCAAAGTCGTGGTGAGCGTGGCCGAGGCGGTGGGTGGAACGCTGGCCCGGCTCGGCGCCGACACCGTCTTCGGCGTCGTCGGCAGCGGCAACTTCCACGTCACGAACGCCCTGGTGGCCGGCGGGGCGCGCTTCGTGGCCGCCCGGCACGAGTCCGGCGCGACGACGATGGCCGACGCCTACGCGCGGGTGAGCGGTCGCCCGGCCGTCGTGACGCTGCACCAGGGTTGCGGGCTGACCAACGCCATGACCGGAATTACCGAGTCAGCCAAGAGTCGTACGCCGCTGCTCGTGCTCGCCGCCGAGGCCGACTCACCGACCTCCAACTTCGCCGTCGACCAGTCGGCCCTGGCCGAGGCGGTCGGCGCCACGGTGCGCCGGATCGACTCCGCGCAGACCGCCGTGGCCGACGCGGTCGCCGCCTGGCGGCTGGCCGGTGGGCAGCGCCGTACCGTCGTGCTCAACCTGCCGCTTGCGGCCCAGGCCGCGACCGCTGGCCCCGACTCAGGTGACGGGCCGTCGTCCCGCGAACCGCCCACACCCGACTCGCAGGCCCTCGAAGCGCTGGCCGCGCTGCTCAGCTCGGCCCGGCGGCCGGTGTTCATCGCCGGCCGCGGAGCCCGCCTCGCCGGCGCCCGCGCCGTGCTGGAAGACCTGGCCGACCGGTGCGGGGCGCTGTTGGCGACGTCGGCAGTGGCCAAGGGATTCTTCCGCGGCCACGACTGGGACCTCGACGTCAGCGGTGGGTTCGCCACCCCGGTCGCGGTCGAACTGATCTCCGCCGCCGACCTCGTCGTCGGCTGGGGCGCGTCGCTGACCATGTGGACCACGCGCCACGGCCGGCTGATCGCCGATGACGCGCGGGTCGCCCAGGTCGACGTCGACCCGGACGCCCTGGGTCGACACCGTGCGATCGACCTCGGGGTGACCGGCGACGTCGCCGGCGTCGCGGAGACCCTCCTCGAGCATTTGGCCGACCGGGCCGTCGGCTACCGCCGGCCAGAGATCGCCGACCGGCTGCGCGCCGGGCGGCGGTGGCGCGACGTCCCGTACGACGACACCTCGACCGCCGAGCAGATCGACCCGCGCACGCTGTCCATCGCGCTGGACGACCTGCTGCCGGCCGAGCGGATCGTCGCGGTCGACTCGGGCAACTTCATGGGCTACCCGACGATGTTCCTCGACGT
>JACCSC010000314.1 GCA_013813215.1 Geodermatophilaceae bacterium
AACCGCTCGACGTCCTCGCCGAGGCCCGCCGCCAGCCGGGTGATGGCCAGCCGGTGCAGGGCATCGATCCCGTCGAGCAACTCGAAGACCTGGTCGCGTACGCCGGCTTCACTCTGCTCGAGGTCAGCGAGCAGTTCCTCGAGACGGTCGAGCAACGGGTCGAGTTGACCCAAGGTTTCTGCCGGCCGGTCAGCCACCCGCGGCGCCGCCGGTGACCCGGACCTTCGTGCGGGCGAAGTCGACCAGCGTGTCGTTCAGCTCCACGCCGTGCTTGGTGCGGGCGTGCTCGGCGACGGCGGCGACGAGCTCTTCCTCGGTCTCGGCGCGCGCCGCGTTGCGACAGGCCACCCCGACATCGGCACACCGGAACTCCAGGGTCATGCGGGTCTCCTCACGGGTCGAGCGATGCTTTGCGGTCAGGATGCCTCCGCGAGCCGCAACTCGACCAGATCCGCGCCGAGCTCCTCCAGCGCGCCGGCCACGGCGGTGAGGTCAGCGTTGATCTCCGTCACGACCGGTCCGATCGGCGCCACCCGCAGGGCGATGGCCGAAACGCCGAAGCTCACCTTCCCGAGGGTGTCGGTCAACCGCCGCAGGATGAGCACGACCCAGATCAGGTAGAAGGCCAAGGCGGCGACGAGGACCGCGACGACGACGATGGCGACGATGGCGGCTAGGGACATCTGATCTCCCGGGCGTTAGACGAGGCGGCGCAGGGCGGTGACGTACGCGACGGCGTTGGCGGTGACCTCACCGACCAACTCCCGCGTGGCCACCAACGCCGGCACGGGGGCGACGTTCGCGCTGATGCCCACGCCGTGCACCAGGATGTCGTCGGCGTACCGGGCGGCCTCCAGAGCCGGGCTGATCACCCGCGAAGCCAGGATCACCACGACGGGGGCGATGACCAGCAACCCGACCGCGCTCATGATCCACAGGATCACCATCGAGAACCTCCCGTGCCGCGCCGGCGCTGTGCCATCGTGATCGCGGTCTGCGTCGACAGTGTGGCTTGAACTATATGCTCAGCACCAGTACTGGCGGATCGAAAGGAGTGAAACGGATGCCGTCGATCAGGCTGGGGATCGTGGGCAAGGGCGGCGTCGGCAAGACCACGGTCGCGGGCCTGGTCGCCCGCGCTTTCGTGGAGCGAGGCCGGACGGTAGTTGCGATCGACACTGACTCCAATCCCAACCTGGGGCTGTCGTTGGGCCTCACCCTGGCCCAGACCGAGGCGATCCCGGTCCTGCCGCGTTCGATCATCGTCGGCTCCGGTGGATCCACCACCGCCGAACGGCTCGTCGCCGACTACGGCCGGCCGACGCCGGCCGGACCGACCCTCCTGTCGGCCATCCGGGTGGCCGAGGCGGGCGCCGGATGCACCTGCGGTGGGCATGCCACGGTGCGCGGCATGCTGTCCGACGCCCTGTCCGGTGTCGATGTGGTGCTCGTCGACATGGAGGCCGGCTTGGAGCATCTGAGCCGTTCCGGGGGAACGCTGGCGTACGCCGACGTACTACTGGTGGTGTGTGAGCCCACCCGCAAGTCGGTGCTCACGGCTACCCGGACCGCCGCCCTGGCCGAGGAGCTGGGCATCCCACGGACCCTCGCGGTCGGCAACAAGGCGCAGTCGGCCGAGGACGTCGAGTTCTTCACCGCGACGCTGAACGAGGGCGGGCTGAGCTTGGCCACCGTACTGCCCTTCGACCAGCAGGTGGCCCGGGCCGATCGGGCCGGATCCGTTGACGCCACGGCGATTCCGGCCGGGCTGGTCGGCGCCGTGGACCAGATCCTGGACGCGGTCGCCGACGCCATGAGCACGGCGGTGCAGTAGTGCGGGTGGCCTTCGTCGGCAAGGGCGGCGCCGGCAAGTCCTCCATCGCAGGCGTCTTCGCCCGCATGCTGGCGCGCCAGGGCGCCCGCGTGCTCGCTCTCGACAGCGACCCGATGCCCGGATTGGCCTACTCGCTCGGCGTACCGAGCCAGGATGCGGGGATCCCGGCGGACGCCGTCGAGGAGTACGAGGACGACGACGGACGGCGCCGGTACCGGCTGCGGTCTGGGCTCGACCCCTCGGCCGCCATCGAGCGCTACAGCACCGTCAGCCCGGACGGAGTGCGCTTCCTGCAGCTGGGCAAGGCCCGCGGCGTCAAGGGCGAGAACTCGCTGTCGCATCAGGCTTACCAGCTCATCGTGGACAGCCTGTCCTCCGACGACTGGAGCGTCGTCGGGGACCTGCCCGGCGGGACCCGGCAGGCGTTCTTCGGCTGGGGTCGGTTCGCGCAAACCGTGCTCGTCGTGGCCGAGCCGACCCCGGCCTCGGTTCTGACCGCCCGCCGGCTGGCCCGGCTGGCCCTGCACTCCTCCGCGCCGCGGGTGCTCGCCGTGGCCAACAAGACCCGCGGCGAGGCCGACGTTCGCTACGTCGAACGCGGGACCGGCTTGCCGGTCGCCGGCTCGGTTCCCTACGACGAGACGCAGCGCGACGCCGACCGGCGTGGCGTGGCCCTGCTCGACCTCGATGCGGACACCCCCCTGGTGGCAGCGGTCGCCTCGCTCGTGTCGTCCCTATCTGCCGAGGAGGCGCTCCGGTGAAGGTTGCGGTGGTCGGCAAGGGCGGTTCCGGCAAGACCACCACGGCGGCGGTGCTGGCCCGTACGCTGGCCCGCCGCGGCGTGCCCACGCTGGCCTTGGACTGCGACACCAACCCCAACCTGGGCCTGTCCTTGGGCTTCGGCGAGGAGCGCACCGAGAGCCTCATCGCCGTCCGTGATGCCGTGGACGAGGGCGACCAGGAACATGCCGGCAGCGCCGAGGAGCTGTTGGCCCGGTTCGCGATCGAAGGACCCGACGGCGTCCGGCTCGCCGTCGTCAGCGCGATCCAGAATCCCGAACCTGGCTGTCCTTGATGCGGCATCTCACCTGAGCAGTTGCTCGGGCAGTTGGACTCCGCGGCCGACGGTGTCGTCATCGCCGACTTCGAGGCCGGACTCGGCACGGTGATCCGGATGGGTGACGAGCCGGTGGACGTCGTCGTGCTCGTTACCGAGCCGACCGTCAAGTCCCTGGAGGTCGCGCGCCGAGCGGCCGATCTGGTGCACAGGCAGCAGCTGGGTCGGCTCGTGGTGACGGCCAATCGGCTGCGCGACGACGAGGACCTGAGCCGGGTCCGCGCCGCCTTCCCGGGCATCGAGGTGGTCATCATCCCGGACGAGCCGGCCATCGTAGCCGCGGAACGGCGCGGCGTGGCTCCGTTCGACGCCGCACCGGACTCCCCCGGCGTACGTGCCCTGGTCGCCCTGGCCGACTCCCTCGGACCGGCCTGCTCCGGCCGGGGCTAACGAGGGCGAAGGCCATCGAGGGTGACGGCCACGAGCCGGCGGACCGCGGCCTTGGACGGCAGGCCGCCGGCGGCCGTCAGGGCGTGCAGGCAGTAGCTTGCGAGCTCCTCCGGCGCTATGTCATCCCGTACGGCGCCGCCTTGTGCGCCTTCGCGCACGAGGTCCCGGACCAAGTTCCGCAGGCTCAGCTGCGCACGGGCGACGTGCTCGCCCCGATGCAGGAGCGCCGCGAGTTCGTGGTCGCGGTGCTCGTGGGAGATGAGCGCGTACGCCGCCAGGACGGCTTCCAGTCGCTGGCTGACGTCGGCGGTCCGGTCCCGCACCTCGGCGAGGTGCGCCAGGTGGGCGGCGATCTGACGTTCGTGCCAGGCGATCAAGATGGCGTCGACCTCGGCGAAGTACTTGTACAGCGTGGCCCGGCCGATACCGGCCTGCTCCGCGATCTGCGACATCGTCACCGAGGCCGGCCCCTGCGCGGTCACCAACGCTGCGGTGGTGTCGAGGATCGCGTCGCGCACGGCCCGGCGGTGGGCCACGACCGTCTCCTGCCACAACTTGGGCATCCGTTGAGTATGCACTGGCGTGAGACTGCGACAGCTTGACTTGACAGCGACATATCGTCTCGAACAGAGTCTGGGCATGACCGACCCGACTAACCGCCCAGGATCGACCACCGGGCCCCCGCGGTGGGTGAAGGTGTCCGGGGCCATCGCGATCCTCATTGCTCTGCTGCTCGCCGTTCTGCTGCTCGTGGGCGGCGGCCAGCACGGCCCGGCTCGGCATACGCCCGACGGCTTCGGCGAGGGTCGGCCGGCACCCGTCGCCGTCTCACCGGGCGGCGGTGGCGAGTACCCGACGCCCGGCGGTGGCTTCGGGTGATCATGACGCCGCGCTGGCGAAGGCTCGCCCTCACCGCGCACATGACCTCCTCGGTGGGCTGGCTCGGAGCGGTGGCAGTGTTCGTCGCGCTGGCCGTCGCCGGACTCACGAGCAGGGACGTGCTGGTGGTGCGCGCCGCGTACGTGGCGATGGACTGGGCCGGCTGGTTCATCCTCGTCCCCTTGGCCTTCGCCTCGTTCGTGAGCGGCACGGTCCAGGGGTTGGGAACCAGCTGGGGGCTGTTCCGCAACTACTGGGTGCTGGCCAAGCTCTCGCTGACCGTCGTGGCCACCATCGTCCTGCTGCTGTACACCCGGACGCTCGGCCTCCTGGCCGGCCTAGCCGCGGAGCCGGCACTGTCCGGTGCGGATCTCGGGCAGCTCCGGAGCCCTTCGCCGCTGGTGCACGCCGGCGCGGCCCTGCTGGTACTGCTTCTGGCCGTGACGTTGTCGGTGTACAAGCCGCGAGGCCTGACCCGGTACGGGCAGCGCCGGCAGCGCGAACAGCGGGCCCAGCGCCGGGCATGACGGCCCGCCGCGACCACCGGGTCGGCTTCCGGGACGTGCTCGGGCGCCCGGGCTACCCGCGGTTGTGGACGGCGCGGACGGTGTCGCAGGGCGGCGACGTGTTCGCCACGGTGGCGTTGATCCTGCTGGTGTTCGACCTGACCGGCTCGGCCCTGGGTGTCAGCGCGGTGGTGCTCGCCGAGATCGTGCCGGTGCTGCTGTTGGCGCCGTTCGCGGGGACGCTGGTGGACCGGCTGGCTCCGGCGCGGGTAATGATCGCCGCCGATGTGTTGCGGGCGGTGCTGGCCGCATCGTTGGTAGTCCTCGGCGACACCGTCGTCGGGGTGTACCTGGTCGCGTTCGGCCTCTCGGCGGGAGCGGTCTTCTTCAACACCGCGGCCAGCAGCGCGCTGCCGGTGCTGGTCGGGGACGACGAGTTGATCGCCGCCAACAGCGGGATCTGGACGGCGGCCGTGCTGGCCCAGATCGCATTGGCGCCCCTGGCCGGGGTCCTCTACGCCGGGCTGGGTGCGGGGGCGGCCTTCGGGGTGAACGCGGCGAGCTTCCTGATCAGTGCAGCGGTACTGACCGGCCTGAGTCTGCCGGCGCCTCCCGCCGCGACCGGACGCCGCGGCCCGCGCGGCGTGGTCGGCGCTGCCGTCGCCGGGCTGCGGTTGCTCGTCGACGATCGGCTGCTGCGGCGGCTGGCCGCCGGTCAGCTCCTGGCCGCGCTGTCCGCCGGGGCCACGAGCGCCCTGCTGGTGGTGCTGGCCGGCGATCATCTCCAGCTGGCCCCCAGCGGCTACGGGCTCCTCTTGGCCGCGATCGGGGTGGGGGCGGTCCTCGGCCCGGTCGTGTTGGTCCGCCTGGTCAGCGACCCGCGGCGACCGGCGTTCGTGTTCGGTCCTTACGCGCTGCGCGGCCTGGTCGATGTCGTCCTGGCCACCGTCACCTCGTTGCCCGTGGTCCTGATCGCGCTGGCGGTCTACGGCCTGAGCACCTCGACCGGGGCGGTCACCTTCAACTCCTTGCTGCAGTCCCACGTCGCCCCCGGAACTCGAGGTCGGGTCTTCGCCGGGTTCGATCTGGTGTGGCAGCTCGGCCGTCTCGTCTCGCTGCTCGGCGGCGGGCTGCTGGCCGCCGCCGCCGGCATCCAGGCCGTCTACTACCTCGGCGGCGCGCTGCTGCTGCTCGCCGCCGCCACCGGCTGGCGGGCTCAGCCGCCGAACAGCGGCGCGGTGCGCACGATGATGTTGTAGATGCCGCAGACCAGCGGGACGCCCACCACGGTCCAGGCGACGGCCACCCGTCCGGTCATGACCGCTCCTTCGTTCCGGCGCTCACTGTCTCCGGCGCCGCGGTGTGGTCGGGTTCGTGGTAGCGGCGGTCGACGGGACGGACCAATAGGTTGGCCGCGAAGCCGACGGCCAGCACCCCCACCATGGTGAACAGCGCCGGGCGGTAGTCAGCCGCCGTCAACGTGCCGGGCTCGCCGCCGGAGGCGTCCAGGAAGCCGTTGATGATCAACGGCCCGGCGACGCCGGCGAGGGACCACGCCGTCAGCAACCGGCCGTGGATCGCACCGACCTGATAGGTGCCGAACAAGTCGCGCAGGTAGGCCGGGACGGTGGCGAACCCGCCGCCGTAGAAGCTCAAGATCACCGCGGCCAGCAGGACGAACAGGATCGTGCTGCTGTTGCCGAACGAGGCCAGGCAGAAGTACAGGACCATGCCGACACCGAGGTAGATCGCGTACATCGGCCTGCGGCCGGTGTAGTCCGACGTCGACGACCAGGTGATCCGCCCGGCCATGTTGGCGATGGACAGCAGGCCGACGAAGCCGCCGGCCGCTGCGGCCGCCACCGCGGAGTTGCCATCGGCGGCGCGGAAGAAGTCCTGGATCATCGGCGCCGCCTGCTCCAGGATGCCGATCCCGGCTGTCACGTTGCAGAACAGGACGATCCAGAGCAACCAGAACTGCCGGGTCTTGATCGCGTTGGCCGCCGAGACGTTGCTCGTGGTCACCAGCGGCTTGCTCTGCACCGTGGCCTGGTCGAAGACGTCAGGCGCCCAGTCCTCGGCCGGCACCCGCGCGGTGAAGACGCCGAACATCATGAAGATGAAGTAGCCGATGCCGAGGGTGACGAAGAGCAACATGACCGCGTTGCCGGAGGCGATCGAGGCCGGGTCGCTGGAGTCGAAGCCGTCGTCGTACAGGCTCAGGAGCTGCCCCGACAGCGGCGAGGCGACCAGGGCTCCACCTCCGAAGCCCATGATGGCCAGCCCGGTGGCCAGGCCCGGCCGGTCGGGGAACCACTTGATGAGCGTCGAGACCGGCGAGATGTAGCCGATGCCCAGGCCGATGCCGCCGATGAAGCCGTACCCGACGTAGACCAGCCAGAGTTGCTCGCTGGCGATCCCCAACGCGCCGACCAGGAACCCCGCACCCC
>JACCSC010000338.1 GCA_013813215.1 Geodermatophilaceae bacterium
CGCCTCGGGGTAGTCCGGCGCCGGCGACGTTCCTGCGTGCAGGCCCTCGACGGCCACGTTGCCAAGGTCGTCGTGCAGGGTGGCCAGCAGCCGGCAGAGCGCGGTCAGGGCGTCGGGGGCGGCGCCGCCGTACATCCCGCTGTGCACCGCATGGTCGAGGGTCCGGACTTCGACGTCCACGTGCGCGCCGCCCCGCAGGGACGTGGTCAGCGCCGGCACGTCCACGGTCCAGTTGGAAGAGTCGGCGAGGACGACGACGTCGGCGGCCAGCCGGTCACGATGGGTCTCGAGGAACCTGGCCAGGGTGGGCGATCCGATCTCCTCCTCGCCCTCGACGAGGACAACCACCCCCACGGGGAGCGCGTCGCCGTACGCCCGCAGGACCGCCAGGTGCAGCGCGATGCCGGCCTTGTCGTCGGCGCTGCCGCGCCCGTACAGCCGGCCGTCCCGCTCCTCGGGCTCGAAGGGGTCGCTCGTCCAGTCGACGCGGTCGCCGGTGGGCTGGACGTCGTGGTGGGCGTACAGCAGCACGGTAGGGGCGCCGGAGGGGGCAGGGCGGTGGCCGAGCACCGCGGGCTGGCCGCCCTCGACGGTGAGGATCTCCGTATCCAGACCTTCGGCGCGCAGCAGGTCGGCGACCAGCTCGGCGCTCGCAGCCAGCTGTCCCGTGGCTTCGGGGTCGGCCGACACCGAGGGAATGCGCACCATCCGCTCCAGGTCGGCCCGGACCGAGGGCAGTACGGCGGCGACGGCGGCGCGAATATCCATGCGCTGCAACCTACGGACCCCGACTCGTGGCTAGGAAGCGTGCTCGCCGCGGATCGCGGCCGGCCGGATCTAGGGAGTGCTCGTACCCCCGTGTGGCACCGGGGAGGCGCCGAGGGCGTCGGCGAGGACGCCGGCCACCTGGGCGATCGTGGGTCGCCGCAACGGATCCAGCCGGAGGGTCGCGTCGATCATCTCGACCACCTCGCCGGGTATCCGTCGCCGAGTTCGCAACGGCGCGGGGAGGACGACGGTGACCGGACCGCCGGTCGTCGTCCCAGACCGATCCGCGGACGACCCCGAGGTCGAGGTGCCGGTCCCCGTTCCGGTGTCGGGAACGGCCGGGTCACCGCTCAACGCCTCGTAGAGCAAGCCGCCGATGCCCCAGACGTCGGTCGGCGGGCCCAACTCGGTGCCCATCGCCTGTTCCGGCGAGAGGTAGCCGGGCGTACCGATGCCGGGCTTCTGCCGGCCCGGACGACGGGCGATCGACAGGTCGATGATCTTGGCCCGGCCACTGTCGGCGACCACGTTGGAGGGCTTCAGGTCCAGGTGCAGCCAGCCGCGGCTGTGCAGGTAGCCCATCGCCGAGCACAGGTGCAGTCCGAGGTGCAGGACGTCGTTCACCGGCAGCCGCCGGTGCCGGTCCAGTAGGGACGACAGGGTGTGGCCGGACAGGGTCTCCAGGACGACGGCCGGCGCGGCACCCTTGATCACCTCGTATACGCGGACGAGGTGCGGGTGGGTCAGGCCATGGAGCAGTCGCCCCTCGGCAAGCAGCTCACGCGCCGAGCGGGCGTCCAGGCTGCGATCGGGGCGTGCGGTCTTGACGACAACCCGGCAGCCTCGCTCGGTGCTCCAGGCGTCGTAGACGTTGACCTGGCGGCCCTGGTGCAGCAGCGCGAGCAGCTGCAGTCCGGGGACCGTCGGTGCCGGGAGCGGTTGCGCTTTCATCCCCTGGTCCGCGTGCTGTCGTGGGCCGGGAGGGAGGGGGTGGGCAGGCCGGCGAGTTCGAGAGTGACCACGCGATGGGCCAACGCGGCGATCTCCGCGTCGTGGGTGATCAGGAGGACGGTGCGGTCGGTGGTCAGCCGGGGCAGCAACCGCAGCGCGGTCGCCGAGTCCAGGCCCACCGTCGGCTCGTCGAGGATGAGGACCGACGGATCACGCAGGAGGGTGCGAGCCAGCGCGAGCCGCTGTCGCTGCCCGCCGGATAGCGAGCGGCCCTTCTGGCCCACCCTGGTCTCCAGCCCGTCCGGGAGCGCTTGGACGAAGCTCAGCGCCTCCACCGCCCGCAGGGCCTCGACGATCTGCTCGTTGGTGGCGCCGGGCTGGCCCATCCGCAGGTTGTCCCGGACGCTGGCGTCCATCACAAGGGCCTCCTGCAAGACCACGCCCACGTTCCCCCGGATGGTGTCCAGGGTGAGATCGCGGAGGTCGTGGCCGTCCAGGCGTACACAGCCCACGTCGGGGTCGATCAGGCGGGCGGCCAATCGGGCGATGGTGGACTTTCCCGATCCGCTGGGCCCGACCAGGGCAACCACTTCGCGCGGCTGGACGATGACGCTGAGGTCGTGCACTGCCGGTCGGGTGGTCTCGGGGTAGCTGAAGCTGACGCTCTCGACGGCGAGTCGGCCGACCACCCGGTTCAGCCGGCGGGCGCCGGGC
>JACCSC010000353.1 GCA_013813215.1 Geodermatophilaceae bacterium
GGTGATCGCCCAGGACGCGGCGTGGCTGGCCGCGGAAGGCACCATCTCGATGTGGCTGTACTGGGACGCTCTGGGCGAGAAGGGCGACTGGCGACTCAACGACCCAGACAGCCAAGACGCCTGGCAGGCGGTGTCGCGATCCGGCCGCTTGGCTCCCCCGCTAGGGATGGGGAGCCCGGCACCGAGCGGCCGGCGGGGGGCCAGCCCGGCCGTCCCCCTCTGAGCCGCGACCTCTTCTGATCACTTTCCGTACACCTGCGCCCGCACTCTTCACCCTAACGGGTGAATACCACCGGTCGCTCGCTATGTTTGAATACGCAGCGTTACTATATCGGCGCCGGGGAGAGCTTCGGCCGGTCAGGGAGTTCTCATGCGTCGAGGTTCAGTTCAGCCCGCCGGGCTCCAGGCGCCGGGTGCCCGCTTCCTTCGTCTGTGGGCGGTGCTCGCGGCCACGCTGGTCAGCGCGTCGTTGCTACCGGGTGTCTCGGAGGCGGCCGTCGGGCCGGCGCACGCGAGCATCGTCAACGCGGCGCCGTCGACGGCCACGCCGAACATCGACAACGGCAAGGTGCTGACCATGGTGAAGGTCGGCAGCAAGATCATCGTCGGGGGAACGTTCACCAGCGTGTCCAACCGGAGCGGCGGGGCGACGTACGCGCGCAACGCGATCTTCGCCTTCGACGCGACGACCGGTCAGGTCGACACGTCCTTCGCCCCGACCATCAACGGGACGGTCAACGTGCTGCTGCCCGGAACCGGGTCGCAGGTGTACGCCGGTGGCACCTTCACCACGGTGAACGGGGCGACGCACCGGAATCTGACGCTGCTGAACACGACGAACGGCGTCCTTGTCCCCGGCTTCCGGGCCGCCTCACTGAACGGTGCCGTGAACGACCTCGCGCTGGCCGGGGGCCGGCTCCACGTCGGAGGGGTGTTCTCGACTGCGGCCGGAGTCGGGCACGGCGGGCTGGTCACCCTTAACCCGAGCACCGGCGGACTCGACGCGTACATGACCATCGACGTCTCGGTCAACCACAACTACAACGGCACGGGAGCACGCGGCGCCGTCGGCGTGACCAACTTCGTCATCACTCCAGACGGAACTCGGCTGATCGCGATCGGCAACTTCAAGCTGGCCGAAGGCCTGTCCCGCGACCAGGCGGTGATCGTGTTGCTTCAGCCGGGCGGGCCGGTGGTCGACCCGAACTGGCGGACCACGCGGTACGAGCCGGCCTGCTTCAGGAACGCCTTCGACAGCTACGTGCGGGACATTGACGTCGCCCCTGACGGCAGATGGTTCTCCATCGTGGCTACCGGCGGGCCGAACCCCGGCACCCTGTGCGACACCGCCACTCGCTGGGAGCTGTCCGACGCCGGCACCGACGTCCAGCCACGGTGGATCGCCGACAGCGGTGGCGACACGCTGTTCTCCGTCGCGATCACCGGAACCGCCGTCTACACCGGCGGACACCAACGCTGGATGAACAACGCGGGTGGCCGCGATCGGGCCAGCGCCGGTGCCGTGCCGCGCCCCGGTCTGGCCGCACTCGACGTGCTCAATGGTGTACCGCTGTCCTGGAACCCGGGCCGGCAGCCGCGCGGCGTCGGCGCCGAGGCGCTGCTCGTGACTACCGACGGCCTGTACGTCGGTAGTGACACCGAATACATCGGAAACTTCCAGTACTTCCGCGGCCGGATCGCCTACTTCCCGCTGGCCGGCGGCACCGCTCCGGCCGCCCAGGACACCGGGAGCCTGCCGGCCAACGTGTACCTCGCCGGGCGCCAGGTACCCAGTGTGCCCCCGAGCACGGGCCCCGTCGGGATCAACGACCTGATCACCCGCTACGTCGACGGCAGCAACGTGTCCGACACCACGATCCAGCCCAATCCGGACGCGATCGAGTGGAGTCGGATGCGCGGTGGCTTCCTGGTCGGCGGCCGGCTGGTCTACGGCTGGTCGGACAGCAACCTGTACACCCGACCCTTCAACGGCACGAACTTCGGGCCGGCCACCCTCGTCGACCCGTACAACGACCCGTTCTGGAGCAACATCAACACCGGCTCGGGTCAGACCTACCGCGGCGTCAAGCCCACCTTCTACGGTCAGCTTCCGTCGGTGACCGGCATGTTCTACGCCGGCGGGCGGGTCTACTACACGTTGGCCGGTCGGCAGGCGCTGTACTACCGCGGGATGTCGCTGGACAGCCTCATCGTCGCCCCCGACGAGCACGCCGTGCCCGGCTCCACCGGCTGGTCGAACGTGATGGGCATGTTCGTCAGCGGCAACTCGCTGTACTGGGGCTCCAACATCGACGGCAACCTGCGGCGGATCGACTTCGTCAAGGGCGTGCCGACCGGTGCGTCCACGGTCATCAGCGGCCCGTTCATCGACGGCAACGACTGGCGGACCCGGGCGATGTTCCTCGGCCCCGGCGGCCCGCCGCCGCCCAACCAGCGCCCGACGGCATCGTTCACCTCCTCGTGCGTGGATCTGACCTGTAGCTTCGACGCGACCGACAGTGACGACGCGGACGGCACGATCCTCAGCTACGCCTGGACCTTCGGGGACAACACCTCCGGTTCCGGGGCCACGACGAGCCACACGTACGGCGCCGCCGGCGGACGCACGGTGAACCTCACCGTGACCGACGACGACGGGGGCACCGCCTCGGTGAGCGCCCAGGTGTCACCGGGGCAGACCAATGCCGCCCCGCAATCGGAGTTCACGGTCAGCTGCGATGGGCGGGCTTGCGTGTTCGACGGCAACACGTCCAGGGACAGCGACGGCACCGTGACCGGCTACGCCTGGAACTTCGGGGACGGCGTCACCGCCAACGGGGCGGTGCAGAGCCACACCTACGCCAATGCCGGCCTGTACACGGTGACGTTGACGGTCACGGACAACGACGGGGCCAGCGGCGTGCACAGCGAGCAGCAGCAGGTGCAGGCGAACCGGGTCATCGCCTTCCGGGCGGCGTCCCAGCCTTTCGCGGCCTCCGGAGTCAGCTCGGCGACGGTGACCGTTCCGGCGTCGGTCCAGGCCGGTGACGCCCTCGTGCTCGTGCTGTCGACGAACAGCACCGTGACCGGGGCGACCCCGGCTGGTTACTCCCTGGTCGGGACGCAGGCCGCGAGTACGGCGATCACCACTCGGGTGTGGCAGAAAATTGCCACCGCGGCGGACGCGGGTAGCGCGGTGACGGTCGGTCTATCCGGCGCGGCCAAGACCACGCTGGCGCTGCTCGCCTACACCGGGACTCGCCCGACCGGTCCGGTCGCCTCGTTCACCGGCTCCACTGACACCGGCGGGACGACTCACGTCACCCCGACGGCGACGGCGCCAGCCGGGGCCATGGTGGTCTCGGTGTGGACCGACAAGTCAGCGGCCGCGCGCAGCTTCACCGCACCGGGTGGAGTCAGTGCCCGGACCACGATCAGCGGCAGCGGCAGCGGGGATCTCGCCGTGCTGCTCGCCGACGGCGGCGCGCCGGTTCCGGCCGGCCAGGTCGGCGGCCTGAGCGCCACGGTGAACGCCGCCAGTACGCGGGCCACCATGCTGACGCTGGTGCTGGCTCCCGCGACCTGACCGAGCACGCGCACACCGGGTCGGGGACTCCCGATCCGGCTACGGCGCCGGATGGCGCCTGACTGCAGTCAACACGGACGGGGACACATGACGGGGAAGAAGATCGGGCTGGCGCTGCTGCTCGCGGCGGCGGTGCTGGGGACGGCCCTGCCCGCCGCGGCCACCCACGCGCCGCATCCGGCCACCGTGGACGCCGTTCCTTCGGCGCTGACGCCGGGTGTCCTGGACGGCCATGTCTACGCCATCACCCAGGTGGGCTCCACGATCGTGGTGGGCGGCAGCTTCACCAAGGCCGCGTCTGCGGGAAGCACGACGACGCTGTCCCGGTCGCGAATCCTCGCCTTCAACGTCGCCACCGGCGTGCTCAGCGAGTCCTTCGCGCCGGTCCTGTCCGACTACGTCGAGACGCTCCTGCCCGGTCCCACACCGGGCACCGTGATAGCCGGCGGCAAATTCAACACGGTGAACGGCGTGAACCGCAAGGGCCTGGTCACGCTGGACCTGGCCACCGGCCAGGCGGTGAGCACGTTCGCCCCGCCGTACCTGAACGGCATCGTCCAGGACATGGACCTGCGCGACGGCCGCCTGCTCGTGGCGGGCACGTTCACCACGTACGGCGGCCAGCCGCGGGGCGGCCTGGCCTCCGTCGACCCGGTCACCGGAGCGCTGACCGGGTACCTCACCGCCTCGGTCACCGAGCACCACAACTACGACGGAACCGGCGCGAACGGCGCGGTCGGGGTCACTCGGTTCGACATCACGCCGGACGGCAAGAAGATGGTGCTGATCGGGAACTTCCGCAAGGTCAACGGCCAGACCCGGCGGCAGGTCGCGATGCTCGACCTGTCGTCCGCGACGGCCACCCTGGCCACTAACTGGTCGACGACGCGCTTCAGCTCACCGTGCAACCGCAAGGGCAGTGACAGCTGGATCCGGGACGTCAGCCTGAGTCCCGACGGCTCGTACTTCGTCGTCGTCGGCAAGGGCGGCTACTTTGCCGGGACCCTCTGCGACACCGCCTCGCGTTGGGAGACCGGAGCCACCGGCAGCGGCCTGAACCCGACGTGGATCGCCGAGACCGGCGGTGACACGCTGCTCTCCGTCGCGATCACCGGTGCAGCGGTGTACGTCGGAGGACACCAGCGCTGGCTCAACAACCCCACCACCCGTGACGCGGCCGGCCCCGGCGCCGTCCCGCGGCCCGGGGTGGCGGCCCTGGACCCGGCCAGTGGTGTCCCGCTGACCTGGAATCCCGGGCGCAACCCGCGCGGCGCCGGTGCGGGCGTGCTGTACGCCACCTCGGCCGGCCTGTGGATGGGCAGCGACACGGAGTACGTCGGCTACTTCCAGCACCGTCGCCCCCGACTGGCCTTCTTCCCGCTCACCGCGACAGCCGGACCGAACCTGAGCACGCCTGCCTTGCCGGCGAACGTGTACTTCGGCGGGCCGACCAACGCAACGCTGGGCGGCCAGACGAGTTTCGGTCCGGACGACCTGGCCCGCCGGGGATACGACGGGACCACCGCTCAGCCGGTGATCCTGCGGGACTCCGGCGGCATCGCCTGGAGCCAGGTCCGGGGGGCGATGCTGCTCGGCTCGACGCTGTACTACGGCTTTGCCGACGGGATGCTCTACCGACGCTCCTTCGACGGGGTGAGCTTCGGTGCGCCGGCGGCTGTCGATCCCTACAACGACCCGGTCTGGTCGGCGGCGAAGACGGGCAAGCCCGACGGGCAGACCTACCGGGGACTGGCGCCCAGCTTCTACGGCGAGCTGTCCACGGTCACCGGGATGGCCAGCGCGAACGGTCGGATCTACTACACCCTTGCCGGTGACCCCAACCTCTACTGGCGGTGGTGGAGTCCGGACAGCGGCGTGATCCACCCGGTTCGAGCCGCTGTCTCGGGCGGGACTGTCGGTGACAGCCGAGGCCTGTTCCTCTCCGGCAATCAGCTGTACGTCGTCGCCGCGTCGGACGGATCGTTGCGCCGGTGGACGCTGCAGGGCGCTGCCTTGTCCGGAGGGTCGACGCTGGTCGCCGGCCCCTCCGTCGACGGGACGGACTGGCGGGCGAGGGCGGTCTTCCTCGGCCCCTGAGCACGGTAATTTTCTGCTACGACCGGAGGCCGTGACGGGCGGCGCGATGACCCTCAGTAGATGGTGGCGGGGACTGCGGCCGGTTTGGTCACACAACGTCGACAGTGGCCGCCTAGTCCTGAACACCCTGCGTCATCGATCGTCTTCACCCCTAATCGCTCGGTTTTCGATGACGGTTTGATAACGGTACGGTCTGCGCGATTCCGATCGGGCGACGTCGATCCCACGGCTCGTGGTCGGACTACGGGGCCATCGCCGTCGACGTAGGGAAATGCTCCATGCCTCAGCACGCTGTCCGCTCCGGTCGGCACCGACGTCCCACCGCCCAGGCCGACCCACCCGGCCGGCATCGTCGCCCGGTCACCACCCGCCGTCGCTGGACGGCGGCGGTCGGTGTCACCGCCGTGACCGCCAGCTTGTTCGCCGCCCCGCTGGGGGCGGCGACAGCCGCGGCGTCGCAGCTGCAGGTTGCCGCCGGTGAGGATGCCTACGTGTCCGAGTCGGCGCCCAGGATCACCTATGACCGCGGCCGGCTGGTCGTGGACAACCGACCGGGCCTGCACAAGGTCGCCTACCTCAAGTTCGACGTGCCCACGCTGCCGGCGGGCGCGACGGTACAGAGCGCCACGCTCGTGCTCACCCGTGATCGGGGCCGGTTGCCCAGCTCAGTGGACCTGTCGAACGTGGCCGACACGAGTTGGACCGAGCGGTCCCTCACGCTGGGCGGTGCCCCGGAGGTCGGCAACGTCCTGGCTCAGGCGTCCCCGGAACCGTCGGCCCGGGAGGTGAGCCTCACCCTTCCGCCCGGGGCGGTCACGACGGCAGGCCTGTACGCCTTTGCGCTGTCCACGACGGCCCAGGAAGTCGGGCGCTTCCGGGCTCACGAGCGCGGCGCGACCGGCCCCCAGCTCGTGCTGACCCTCGACGGTGGCGACCCGACGCCTCCGCCGCCTCCGCCGCCTCCGCCGCCGCCGCCGCCGCCGCCGCC
>JACCSC010000358.1 GCA_013813215.1 Geodermatophilaceae bacterium
AGCCGCCCAGGTCCGGGATGAACGCGTGCCCCAACCGGTGCAGCAGCGGCCCGCAGAACAGGATCGGGATCCGGCTGGCACCTGCATGCGCGTCGACGTCGGCGATGTTGGCCTGCTCGACCGACGCAGGGTCGAGGACGAGCTCGCCGGGTTCCTCGCCCGGGGTGACGGACACTCCGTGCAGCTGCAGCAGCCGGCTGACGATGTGGACGTCGTCGATGTCCGGGACGTTCAGCAGGCGGCTCGGTTCCTGCCCGAGCAGGGCCGCGACCATCGCCTTGGGGACCAGGTTCTTCGCGCCGCGCAGGGCGATCTCGCCGTGCAGCGGGACGCCTCCGTGGACGAGCAGGACGTCGTCGGCGGTGGGCTCGAGCATGGAGCATCTCCGTTCGTGGCGGGCTTCGACGGTATCCCCGGGCGGCGAAGGGAGCGAACCGGCGCGCGGCTACCAACGGTGAGGGAACCTACGAACCTACGCGGTCGGACGCAGCAACCACGGCGGCGGCAAGCCGACCTGCCGCGGTGAACCGCCGGATCGGTCGGTGGCCGCCTCGAAGGGATTGGGATTAGCGGGACAGACCGTGCCGCGAGCAGGAAGGGTGCCGTCGAGGAGGTAGGCGTCCATGGCCGCGGTCGCGCACTCGCTCAGCCCGTAGGCAGTGTGGCCCCACCCGGCATAGGACAGCAGCCGGCTGTTGGGCAGCAGCTGTGAGTTGACCACGGCGCCTCGGTAGTTGGTGGCCGGGTCGAAGTAGTTACCGACGACGAGGACCGGGCCGGACGTTCGAGCGGTCCACGGACCGGTGTAGCGGTCCTCGGCCGTGGGCCAGCTTGCGCACGGTGCGTTGAACCACCACCAGAACGGACCCGACCGCGACGCGGCCTCCGCGCGCCGGCCCACGTCGGACCACGTCGGGAACCGAGCCGGGTACTCCGCGTCCGAGCAGTGGTTGCCGAAGTAGGCGTCGAAGCCGTTGAAGTACAGTGACCGGTCGTCCTGCGCCGCCGTCAGCTTGTCGTGTAGCGCGGCACGGGCCGCGCCGGCCTGATCACCTGTCGCCGCGCCTTCGCTGGCCGCGGCCAGGAAGTCGAGGAACACGGCAAAGTCGGGCCAGGAGAACGTGGAGTACATCGCGCCGACGGAGTCCGCGATCAAGAGGTCGTACGTGTAGAGGCCATCCGGCAAGACGATCGGCTGCGCTAACAGGTGCTCCGCCAGCCGTTCGTAACGAGCCTGCGATGCCTCGGGACCGGCGAACGCACAGTCGGGTCGGCCCGCCTCGTCGCACAGCCGGAAGAACTCCTCCAGTACCTCCTGGGCGCTGGTGCGGTCGTAGACGATGTGCGCGCCAGCCGCCCAGGCCCGAGGGTCCAGAACACCGTCGATAACCAGCGCCCGGATCCGGTCGGGGAACAGGTTGGCGTAGGTGTTGCCGAGGAATGAGCCATACGACAGCCCGAGGTAGCTGAGCCGCTGGTCTCCCACCGCCCGGCGCAGCAGATCCATGTCGCGGGCGACGTCAGCCGTACTCATGTGCGGGCGGATGTCACCGCCGTGGGTGAGACATCGAGCGGTGAACTCGTTGTAGGCGTCGAAGAAGGGACGCTCCTGCTGCGGCAGGTAAGGGAAGACGGGCTGGGAGGCGAAGAACTCGGCCTCCTCCTCGTTGGTGTCGAAGCACTGCAGCGGATCGGACAGCAACACCCCGCGTGGATCGAAGCCGACGATGTCGAACCGGCCCTGGAGACGATCGGCGTAGAACTGCCCGGCGAACAGCACCAGCGCGACGGCCGAACCCCCGGGACCGCCCGGGTTGATGAACAACGACCCGAGGCGGTTCGCCTGGTCCGCGGCCGGAATGCGCGCCAACTGCAACGTCGTCCGCTCCCCCGTCGGGTCGTCGTAGTCCAGCGGGACCAGCGCCTTGGCGCATTCGACACCCGGGAACGCCGGGCCGCACGGCTGCCACGACAGATCCGGCACCGTCGGTCCCTGCGGCGTGGCGGAGGCCGGAGCCGTCACCACCAGGCTGGCGCCGAGGAGCGCGACGGCGAGCGCGGCCACCAGACCACGGATCCTGATGTGCATGGCGCCTCCGGGCTCGCCCTCCCGGCAGCGTAGCGCTTACGACGCACGCCGCGTCAGAGCCGGCAGGCGGTGATGTCGGTGACCAGGATGCCGCGGGCGCCGAGGTCCCACAGCGCGTCCATGATGTGGTTGGTCTCACGGCGCGGGATCAGCGCGTTGACCGCCACCCACTCCCGGTTCTGCAGCGGCGAGATGGTCGGGGACTCGATGCCGGGGGTCAGCCGGCAGGCGGCGTCAAGTAGCGGCACCGGCACGTCGTAGGCGAGCATCACGTACCGCCGGGCGACCAGCACACCCTGCAGCCGCCGGACCAGCTGGCTGACGGCCGGGTCGTCGGGGGCTCCGCTACGCCGGATGAGCACCG
>JACCSC010000383.1 GCA_013813215.1 Geodermatophilaceae bacterium
CGGGTCCTCGGGTCCGTTGCCCCGCGCACGACGTAGGTGTCGAACTTCTCGGCCACCACCGCGGTCCGGCCCTCGAACTCCGGATGCGCCGCCCGGGCGTCGGCGAAGAGCCGTTCGGTGTCGGCGACGATCTGCTCGGCCTCCGGCCGGCGGCCCAGGGCGTCGCCGACGGCCAGCATCGTGGCGTCCCACGGCATCCCGTAGTCCGGGAAGTCGGCGGACTGGGCCACCGTCGGCGCGATGTCCGACAGTGTCCCGTAGTCAGCCTCCGACATCCCGGTGTACTGACCCAGGATGAGGTCCGGGCGCAGCGAGGCGATCAGCTCGAAGTTGAGTTGGTCCTCGTTGCGCGGCATGACCTCCGGCGTGCCGTCGCCCAGCGCTTCCTCGGCCCAGGGCCAGACGGCGTGCGGGTAGTCGCCATACCAGTCGGTGACCGCGGTCGGGACGATCCCGAGCGCTAAGACGAAGTCGTGGTCGTTCAGACCCACCGTGACCAGCCGCTGCGGCGTGCCCGGGATGTCGGTCTGGCCGTACTTGTGCGTGACTGTGCGGGGGAACGCCGCGTCGCCGGTGTCGGTCGACCCGCTGGGCGCCTCGTCCTCCGAGCCGCACGACGTCGTCGCCACGACGCCGAGGGCGGCTCCGGTCGCCAGGAACGCGCGCCGGCTGAGGGGACGGCTCATGTGGCCGGGTCGCTGTCGGTGGCGGCCTCCAGGGCGGGCAGCAGCCCGTCGAGGGCGAAGGGCAGGCTCAGCGGGCTCTGCCAGCCGAAGGCGTTTTCGATGTCGCCCTCGAGGTACACCGTCCGGCCCTCCGCGACCACGGCCAGCTGCGCCACCAGCGGGTCGGCCTGCACAGTGGCCGCGCCCCCTTCGACGTACTGCAGCTGGTCCCAGATCAGCAGGTCGGTGTCCACGATGTCGAGTTGCTCGCGGCTGACGGTGCCGTAGAACAGTTCCCCGGCGATCTCGTCCAACTCGGGCAGGCTCTGAAAGCCGAGGAGGTCGAAGAAGCGCGGCCGCGGGTCCTGGGAGGCGAAGAAGCCCAGCCCGCCGCTCTCGCTCTGCGGGCTGCCCGCGACGACGGCCGCGGTCAGCTCGGCCCACTCGGGATGCTCGGACCGGACCGCCTCGAACTGCCCTTCGATGTCGGCGACCAGATCCCCGGCCTCCTCGGACTTGCCCAGCGCGTCGCCCAACGTCTGGGTCGTGATCTGCCAGGGAACCCCGTAGTCGACGTACTCGTCGGTCTGGGTCACCGTCGGCGCGATGTCCGACAGGGTCGCGTAGTCCTGCTCGGAGATGCCGGAGTACATCCCGAGGATCAGGTCGGGACGCAGCGCGGCGATCTTCTCGAAGTTCAGCTCGGGCATGTTGAGGATCTCCGGGTCCGCGTCTCCGGCGGCCGCCTCGGCCCAGGGGTAGATCACGTCGCTCTCGTCGCCGAACCAGTAGCGCACGGCGATCGGCGTCACCCCGAGGGCAAAGATGAAGTCGTGCTCCTGGAAGCCGAGGGAGAGCACCCGCTGCGGGTCCTCGGAGATCTCGGTCTGGCCGTCCTTGTGCTGGATGGTCACCGGGAACGCGCTGTCGGACTCGGCACCCGAGTCCTCCTCGGCGGGCTCGTCGGATCCGCAGCCGGCGGCGAGCAGGCAGCACGCGAGCAGCCCAGCAGTGAAGCGGCCGAGCAGGTTCATGTCTGGCTCCTTACGGTCAGGTCGAGCGGGACTGGGCAGGGGAAGGGGTCAGACCGGCGGGTACGACGAGGGGGGTCCCAGTGACCGGGTCAGGGATGGGCCGGGTGGCCAGGCCGAACACGCGTTGCACGAGGTCCTCGCTCACGACCTCGCCCGGAGCACCCTCGGCCTCGATGCGTCCCTGGGCGAGGGCGACCAGGTGGTGGGCGTAGCGGCACGCCTGGTTGAGGTCGTGCAGGACCAGGACGACGGTGCGGCCGCGGCGCGTGTTCAGGTCGGCCAACAGGTCGACGACCTCCACCTGGTGGGCCATGTCGAGGTACGTCGTCGGTTCGTCGAGCAGCAGCGTCGAGGTGCCCTGCGCCAGGGCCATCGCGATCCAGGCCCGCTGGCGCTGCCCGCCGGACAGCTCGTCCACCGGCCGGCCGGCGAGCGCCTCCAATCGGGTCAGCCGCATCGCCTCGTCCACGGCGGCCTCGTCCTCGCGCGACCACTGCTGGAACCAGCGCTGGTGCGGGTATCGGCCCCGGGCGACCAGGTCGGCGACGGTCAGGCCCTCGGGTGCCGTCGGCGACTGGGGCAGGATCCCCACCTTGGTGGCGATCTCCTTGGTGGGCAGCCGGTGGATGTCGGTGCCGTCCAGGTAGACAGTCCCCGAACGGGGCTTGAGCAACCGGGCCAGGGCGCGCAGCAGCGTGGACTTGCC
>JACCSC010000424.1 GCA_013813215.1 Geodermatophilaceae bacterium
GTGATGATGAGTCTCGGCCTCGCGCCTCTGGTGGGGCAGCCTCGCCTGACCTTGGACGCCTGGCGGGCACCGGCCGACCAGCTGTGGGCGGCGGCCGGGTTGTCGGTCGCCATCGCCGCGACCGCCACCGTCGCGGCCACCCTCGTGGGACTGGCCGCGGCGCTGGCCATCACCGAGCGGCAGCGCTCCGGCCGCCTGCTCGCGCTGCTCAGCTCACTCACCATTCCCGTTCCGCATCTGGTGGCGGCGGCTTCGGTCGGCCTGCTGCTGGCCGACGCCGGCTTCCTGCCCCGCCTGCTGGGCCTCGACTCCGACAGCTGGCCACCGCTGGTGGGCGGGCGGTGGTGGATCGCCGTCGCCGCCGAGTACGCCTGGAAGGAGTCGGCCTTCATCGGCCTGGTCGTCTCCAGCGCGCTGGCCAGCCGGGTCGCCTCCTACCGCGACACGGCGACCCTGCTGGGGGCTGGACGGTGGGCCAGGCTGCGGTACGTCACCCTCCCGCTGGCCGCGCCGGCACTCATGGCCTCAGCGTCGATCAGCTTCGTCTACGCCCTGGGGTCCTACGAGGTCGCGTGGCTGCTCGGGCGGCCGTATCCCGAGCCGCTGCCGGTTCTGGCGTTCCGGCTGTTCAGGTCGATCGAGCTCGTCTCCCGCCCCCAGGCCGCTGCCGTCGCCGTCGCGACCGCGGCGCTGGCCCTCGCCGTCGTGGCCATCGCCGTGGCCGCGCTACGACGGATGGAGGGATGGCGGTGACCCGTTCCGCCGGCCGGGTCGCCGCAGGGTTGGGACGGCTCCTGCTGGCGGCCTGGTTCGTGCTGCCGCTCGTCCCGCTCGTCCTGTGGGGGGTGGCCGACCGCTGGTCGGCGCCGGCGGTCCTGCCCCAGGAGTGGGGCCTGTCCGGAGCGGAGGACGCGTTGGCGCAGGGCGCAGGGCCGGCCCTCGCCCGCTCGGTCGGCCTGGGCGGGCTGGTGGCGGTGCTTGCTACGCCGCTGGGTGCCCTGGCCGGGCGGGCGCTGGCCTCCCGACACCTGCCCGCTCCCGCCGTGGTCGGCGCCGTCCTGCTCAGTCCGCTGGTCGTCCCGCCCTTTGTGGTCGCGATGGGGTTCGACGTCCTGCTCCTGCGCCTCGGGATCCCCGCCGGGGCCGGCGTAGTGCTGCTGCTGACCGTCGCGGCGCTGCCCTACACCACCTACGTCCTGCGCACCGCCTACGGCGCCTACGACCCGGGGTTCGACGACGAGGCGCGGACCCTGGGCGCCTCGCCCCGGCAGGTGCTGCACCGAGTGCAGGTGCCGCTGCTGGCCCCGGCGCTCGCCGCGGCCGCATTCCTGGCTTTCCTCGTCGGATGGAGCGACTACGTGGTGACCGTCCTCGTCGGTGGTGGCCGGCTGGTCACCCTGCCGCTGCTGGTGGCGTCGGCGGCCTCCGCGGTGGGCAACGAGGCGCAGGTCGCCGCTCTGTCACTTCTGACCGTGCTGCCGCCGGTGGCCCTGCTGCTCACGGTCGCCGGCATCGGTCGCCGCGCCCGGCAGGTGCTGCCGTGAACGGGCACCTGCGCCTGGAGGGACTGACCCTGCGGTACGGGCCGCGGCAGGAGCCGGCGCTCGCCGACGTCGACCTCGACGTCGTAGCCGGGTCCAGCGTCGCGATCCTCGGCCCCTCCGGTTCGGGCAAGAGCACACTCCTGCGGCTGACCGCCGGGCTGGAGGAACCGACCGCCGGCACGGTGGTCCTCGACGGCGTCGACCTGTCCGGCACCGCCGCGGAGAAGCGCGGCATGGCCATGGTGTTCCAACGCCCGCTGCTGTTCCCCCACCTGGACGTCGCCGACAACGTCGCCTTCGCCGACCGTGTCCGGGGGGTCTCCCGCCGAGCCGCGCGGCGGCGGGCCCGCGAGTTTCTCGACCTCGTGCAGCTGCCCGGCTTCGACCGCCGGGCGCCCCGCTCGCTTTCGGGCGGGCAGGAGCAGCGGGTCGCGCTGGCCCGGGCGCTGGCCGCCGAACCGCGGGTGCTGCTGCTGGACGAACCGTTCAGCGCCCTGGACACCGGCCTGCGGGAGGAGATGTACGAGCTGCTCGACGAGCTGCGGCTGCGGCTGGCACCCACGGTCCTGCTGGTCACCCACGACCACCGGGAGGCCGACGCACTGGGCGACACAGTGGCGGTGCTCGACGGCGGCCGCCTGCTCCAGTCCGGCCCGATGCGCCGGCTCTACACCCGGCCGGTGTCCCTGGCGGTCAGCCGGCTGCTCGGCGGCCGCAACGAGATCGCCGGCCAGGTGCGCGACGGGTGGCACCACTCCGCCCTCGGTGCCCTCCGGGTGACGACGCCAGTGGCCAACGGGCCGGGCGTGCTCGTCGTGCGCCAGGAGGCGGTGCAGCTGACCGCTCCGGACGCCGTCGACGCCGACGCCCCAGGGACCGTCGTCCGTGTTCGCCGCCGGGGGCCGCGAGCCCTGATCACCGTCGAGGTCGGTGAGCGCGGTCCCGTCCCCCCGGCCCGCGTGACGGCCGAGCTGGGGCCCGGGCCGGCCCTTCCGGTAGGCCGCGACGTCGGCGTGCTGCTACCGGTCGAGGAGCTGGCCGTGGTCGCTGCGGATCCGGACGCAGCTATGCACCAGGCCACCGAGGTCGTCGAGTCAGCCGACGACGGTCAGCGGTAGCAGCCTGCGCAGCCCGGCGTTCTCCTCGAGATCGAGGACCGAGTGCTGGGCACACGCCGGCACCAGCCGGCCGGTCTCGGGATGCGCCATCGTGTACGAGCAGGCGGCCAGCCGCTCCTGCGTCGCGCGCAGCTCCGGGTCCTCGGCGGACACACCGCGCTGCATCAGTTCCCAGGCGGGTGCGACCTGCGCGGCGTCCATGAAGCTGTGCACCTCGAACGTCATCGGCCTGACCCGCCCCCGTGCTCCCGCCCCGATCAGTCGGCGCAGCCCACCGGCCCGGCGCACCGTGCGGGCGGCCCACCGCAGCGCCACGCCGGCGTCGCCCGGACGGCGCCGGAGCACCCGAGCGATCTTGACGGCGAGCAGCGCCGGCGGCGTCCCGGTGAAGGCGACACCCCCGAAATGGTCGAGGAAGCGGTCCCGTGCCGCCAGGTCGCGGGCGTCGTCCGGGTCGAGGACCGGCACCCATCGGTTGCCGGCCAGGAACCCCCAGGCGGTCCGGTTGCATCGTGGGTCCCCGAACTGCAGGCCCTCCCATGGGATTCGCTGGCCAAGCGCCTCCTCCACTGCGGCCCAGACCGAGTCGATGCTCACCTGGCGGTAGTCCTCCCGCCAGCGGCGGGAGTCGCCGACGTGCGCGGCCGGCTGGAAGGACAGCATCGAGTAGCCCATCGGCAGCACCGCGCGCACCGTCTCGGTGACCTGCCCGAGGTTGGCCGGGGTGACCGTCATGTTGTGTGCGAGGTAGTACCGCAGCCCTGTCTCGGCGCGCAGGTCGCGGAACATCTGCACGAACCGCTGTCGGAACGGGTTCAGCTCCGCCTCCGTGCGCGGCCGCACCGCGCCGCGCCGGCCGCGCATCAGCGAGTCGAAGTGCGCGGCGAAGCTGACCCGGGTCAGCCGCAACCGGCCCCGGTCGTCGTGGACGAGCGCGCGCAGGTAATCGGCATCGAAGTCGCCGTGGGTCATCGACATTGGCTCGCGGCCATGGGCCCGCATGCGCAGCAGGGTCGCAGCGTGGTCGTCGGGGGCCAGCAGGCTCACCTCGCCGCCGATGAGCTGGGCGTGCGCATACGGGCCCCGGTGCTGCCGGAAATATGCCATCTGGGCGTCGACCTCGGCGACGGTGTGCTCCCCGTCGACGCGGACCTTGTTGGCGTCGGCCGAGTGATAGCACGGGGTGCAGGTCAGATTGCACTTCGGGAAGACGCCGTGCGTGCCCTCGCAGCCCACCGCGTGCCTGCCCAGCAGTTGCGCGGGCGTATGCACCGCCTCGGGCAGCTGTGCCCAGCGCTCGCGCAGCACCCGTTCGGTCTCCGGGTGCACCGGTCGGGTGAGCTGCGCCCAGACTCGCAGCCGTGCGCGTATCCCCATCGAGATCCTCCGTCCGCCCCGCCGGCTACCCGGCTCGACCGGCCGGGACACCCAGGGAACCCCTCGACCGGGCCGACGGCATCCCCGGCCGGTCGAACACCGTCCGGCGGGATGGTTGTCCACCTCCGACCGGGTTCCCGTTGCGTCCCGTCATCGACCCTCAGGAGAACCCATGGCCCGCATTCCCGTGCACACCGTCGACAGCGCGCCCGAGCCCAGCCGGGACGCACTCAAAGGCCTCGAGGCGAAGTTCGGCAAGGTCCTCAACATCCACGGCGAGATGGCCCACTCACCCGTCGTGCTCAACGCCTACGCAGCCATCCAGCAGGTGATCGCCGAGCAGGGCACGTTCGATGCCGCGACCCAGCAGGCCATCGCGCTCGTGGTCGCCACCGTGGACCGCTGCGAGTACTGCCAGGCTGCGCACACCGGCGGCGCCAAGCGGGCCGGGCTGACCGAGGAGCAGACCGTCGCGATCCGACGGGGCGAGGTGGAGTTCGACCCCAAGCTCGCGGCGCTCATGACTCTGGTCCGGGTCTCGGTCTCCGACGTGGGCTACGTGCCCGACGAGGTGTGGCAGGCCGCGCTGGACGCGGGGTGGAGCGACGTGGAGCTGACCGAGGTGTCGGTGCACATCGCGCTCAACCTATTCACCAACCACTTCAACCACCTCGTCGACACCGACCTGGACCTCCCGGCCGCGCCCGCGCTCTGAAGGGGAACCCGGCCGGCTTCCGGGGAAGTGCACCATTCGGGAGTTTTCCGGCGGCCGACCGGGCATGGCATTGGTCCCGTGTCGACCAGAGGAGCACAGCGCAATGCCAACGACAGCGGTGAGACCGCGACCGGCCGGGCCGCCGGCGGCGTCCGTGCGACCCCGCCCCGGAGGGGTAGGTCGGTCGAGCTCCCCGGCGGCGGAGCGGGTCAGCGACGACCTGCGACGGGGCACCGGCAGCTTCCTCGAGCAGCGTCGCTGGGTCGCGGGGCTGACCTCGCTGGCCTCGGCTGCACTCGGAGTCGTCGGGCTCTACCATTTCGGGCTGCTGCGCCGGGTGCCCGAGCTGTCCCTGCCCTTCCTCGACGCCGACGCGGTCGACGCCTCCGGCGAGGCCTACCAGGAGCTGAAGACGCCGGATGCCGCCCTCGGGCTGGTCAGCGCCGGCGTCACCCTCGTCCTG
>JACCSC010000435.1 GCA_013813215.1 Geodermatophilaceae bacterium
GAGCGGCTCGGCGTCCCGCACCTGACCGGCGCCCGCAAGCTGACCGTGGAGGGCAGCTCCCTCACCGTGGAGCGCCAGACCGACGGTGGTTACTGGATGCTGCAGGCGTCGATGCCGGCCATCGTCAGCGTGTGGGACACCATCAACGAACCGCGGTACCCCTCGTTCAAGGGCATCATGGCGGCGAAGTCCAAGCCGGTGCAGACGCTGACGCTGGCCGACCTCGGGGTCGACGCCTCGGAGGTCGGCCCCGGTAGCGCCACGAGCAAGGTCCTGGACTTCGCCGACCGCCCGCCGAAGCAGGCCGGCCAGATTGTGCAAGACGAGGGGGACGGCGCGAGCAACCTCGCCGACTTCCTGGCCGGCCAGAAGTTCATCTGAGAGGCACTGACACATGGCAGAAGTTCTGGTCCTCGTCGAGCACGCCGACGGTGCGGTCAAGAAGGTGTCGCTGGAGGCGCTGACGCTGGCCCGCTCCCAGGGTGAGCCGTCCGCGGTGGTCTGCGGCGCGCCCGGCAGCGCGGCGGCGCTGCACGACAGGCTGGCCGAGTACGGCGCGGCGAAGGTCTACGTCGCCGAGTCCGACGACATCGAGGCCTACCTCGTGGCGCCCAAGGCCGAGGTGCTCGCCCAACTGGTCGAGCAGGTGTCGCCGGTGTGCGTCGTCGTACCGTCCACGAACGAGGGCAAGGAGATCGCCGGCCGGCTCGCGATCAAGATCGGCAGCGGCCTGCTGACCGACGTGACCGAGGTCGACGGCGACGGTACGGCGACGCAGGTCGTCTTCGCCGGCGCCGTCATCGTGAAGTCGACGGTCAGCACGGGTACGCCGATCTACACCCTGCGACCGAACTCGATCGCCCCCGCGGCGGCCAGCGGCGCGGCCGAGGAACACACCGTCGAGGTGGCCGTGTCCGACGCGGCCAAGGCGACCGCGGTGACCGAGCGGGTGGTCGAGACCAAGACCAGCCGGCCCGAACTCACCGAGGCCGCGATCGTCGTCTCCGGTGGTCGTGGGGTCGGGAGCGCGGAGAACTTCTCGATCATCGAGGGTCTGGCCGACGCCCTGGGCGGGGCGGTGGGCGCGTCGCGGGCGGCGACGGACTCCGGCTTCTACCCGCACCAGTTCCAGGTCGGCCAGACCGGCAAGACCGTGTCGCCGCAGCTGTACCTCGCAGCCGGCATCTCCGGCGCCATCCAGCACCGGGCCGGCATGCAGACCTCGAAGACCATTGTGGTGATCAACAAGGACGCCGAGGCCCCGATCTTCGAGCTGGCCGACTTCGGCGTGGTCGGCGACCTGAACAAGGTAGTGCCCGCGCTGACCGAGGAAGTCACCAAGCGCAAGGGCTGACCGCCGGGCAACGATCGTTAGGTAGGCTAACGAACGTGACCGCGCCCGCTGCCTTCGACCGGCAGTGGCGGGCCACGACGCTCGGCATGGTCCTGGTCATGAGCCTGATCGCCTTCGAGGCGATGGCCGTGGCCACGGCCCTGCCCACGACGGTCGCCGAACTGGACGGTCTGGCCTACTACGGCTGGCCGTTCACCGCGTTCCTCGTCGCCAACATCCTGGGGATGGTCACCGGCGGCACCCTCGGGGACCGGATCGGCCCCCGGCTGCCGCTGCTCGGCGGGCTCACGATCTTCACCGGTGGCCTCCTGCTCGCCGGCCTGGCGCCGACCATGCTCGTCTTCATCGCCGGCCGCACCGTGCAGGGCTTCGGCAGCGGTCTGGTCATCGTCGCGCTGTACGTCGTCCTGGGCGCGGTCTATCCCGACCGGGCCCGGCCGGCGATCTTCGCCGCGCTGGCGGCGGCCTGGGTGATCCCGGCCCTGCTCGGGCCGCCGATCGCCGGTGCGATCACCGAACACCTGAGTTGGCGGTGGGTCTTCCTCGGGTTGCCGCCGTTCATCCTGGCCGGCGTCCTGCTGTTGCTGCCCGCCCTGCGCCGGACGCCGGGCGCGACGCCGTCGAACGAGCAGGGCGGAGGGTCGCTGCGCCGGACCGGAGCGGCGCTCGGCGCCGGTGCGGGTATCGCCACGTTGCTCTACGGCGCCGGGCGGCTCGACCTGCTCGGCCTGGCCGCCGTGCTCGCCGGGGCGGCCGTGCTCGGCCTGTCCGCCCGCCGGCTGCTGCCTCCGGGCACGGCCCTGCTTCGCCGCGGGCTGCCTGCGGTCATCGGAGCGCGTGGCCTGCTCGCCGGATCCTTCTTCGCCGTCGACGCCGTGCTGCCGCTGACCCTGACCACGGTGCACGGCTACAGCCCGACGGCGGCCGGCATCCCGCTGATGGCCGGAGCGGTCGGGTGGTCCACCGGGTCCTGGGTCCAGGGCCGCTACCCCGACCTGCCGCGGTTCGTCTTCGTACGCACCGGGTTCACGGTGCTGGCCGCCGGCTGCCTGGCCATGCTGGTCATCGTGGTCCCGGGTGGCGCCGGCTGGGTGGCGTATCCGATCTGGTTCATCGCCGGGCTCGGGATGGGGCTGGCCATGCCCAGCGTCGGCGTCCTGCTGCTCGAGAAGTCCCCGCCCGAGCAGCGTGGCGCCAACTCCGCGGCCATGCAGATCGCCGACGTCATGACCTCGGCGCTGACCATCGGTGCCGCCGGCGCGCTCGTCGCCGCGGCGGAGCGCGGGCTGCTGCCGCTGCCGGTGGCGGTCGGAGTGGTCAACGTCGCGATGGCGCTGCTCGCCGCGACCGGGGCCGTGCTGGCCGGCCGGCTTCGATCGGCGGCGAGGACCGTCGAGCCGCTCCCACTGGCTGCCTAGGCTCCCGGCATGCCTGTCACCCTGCCTGGCGTCCGGTTGACCGACCACTGGCTCGACGTCCCGCTGGACCACGCCGATCCCGACGGGGAGCGGATCACGGTGTACGCCCGCGAGGTCCGCGCCCCGGACGACGACAGCGGGCGGCCGTGGCTGCTGTTCCTGCAGGGCGGTCCCGGGGGCGAGTCCCCGCGGCCGCACGGGGCCGACGCCTGGCTCGCGCCGGCGCTGCGCGAGTTCCGCGTGCTGCTGCTCGACCAGCGGGGGACGGGCCGCTCCACGCCGGTCACCGCGCGAGGTCTCGCGACACGGGGGGACGCGATGGCGCAGGCGGACTACCTCGGGCACTTCCGCGCCGACGCCATCGTCCGCGACGCCGAGCTGCTGCGCGGCCAGCTCGGCGCCCCCGCCTGGAGCACGCTGGGTCAGAGCTTCGGCGGCTTCTGCACGCTGACCTACCTGTCCCTGGCGCCGGAGGGCCTGCGCGAGTGCCTCGTCACCGGTGGCCTGCCCGGGCTGTCGGCCGGTGCCGAGGAGGTCTACCGCCGCACCTACCCGCGCGTGGTGGCCAAGAACGCCGGGTACTACGCGCGCTACCCCGACGACGAGGCCGCGGTACGCCGGATCGCCGACCAGCTCGCCGCCTCCGACACCCGGATGCCTACCGGTGAGCGGCTGACGGTCGAGCGGTTCCAGAGCCTGGGGATGGCCTTCGGCATGGTCGGTGGCTACGAGACTGTCCACTACCTGGTCGAGAAGGCGTGGGACGGCCCCGAGCTGTCGCCGGCGTTCCGGCACGGCGTCGCCGAGCACACCACCTTCGCCACCGGCCCGCTGTACGCCGTACTGCACGAGGCCTGCTACGCCCAGGGCGGGCCGACCGACTGGGCCGCGCAACGGCTGCGCGGGCCGGAGTTCGACGCCAGCGCAGGCGGGCGGGTGCTGTTCACCGGCGAGATGACCTACCCCTGGATGCTGGAGCAGGAGGAGGCGATGCGGCCGTACGCCGCCGCCGCCGATCTGCTGGCCCAGCGCACGGACTGGCCGGCGCTGTACGACGTCGACCGGCTGGCCGCCAACACCGTCCCGGTCGCGGCGGCGGTCTACCACGACGACATGTACGTCGACGCCGAACTGTCGCTGGCCACCGCCGCGGCCGTCCCGGGCATCCGGGCCTGGGTGACCAACGAGGTCGAGCACAACGGGTTGCGGCTGTCGGCCGAGCGGGTCTTCGGGCGGCTGCTGGACATGCGGCGCGACCGGGCCTGACCGCGATGCAGGAGTTCCGAGACGAGGGGCGCGGCGGCCCCCGATGACGAGACCACGACGGGCCTTGAGCTGCGCGAGCGACAGACCGCCTGGGCGAGCCGGGAGGGCTTCGCGGCTTACGTCGAGGCGGTCCGGGCCGAGGTACACACGCCACCTCGGCCGGGCTGGGTCGAGAGCACGATGCTCTGGTACGTCGACGGTGCGCTGTACCTGGGTCGGTTGGGCATC
>JACCSC010000436.1 GCA_013813215.1 Geodermatophilaceae bacterium
CATCCACGCGCCGAACTTCGCCCGGTCGGCGATCGCCCCGGAGATCAGCGCCACGGTGATGATGGCGAAGACGGCCTGGAAGCCCACGAAGGCCATCGGCGGCAGGCCGCCGGCCTCGCTCGTGACGTCCTCCATCAGCCCCTTGAGGCCGAGGTACTGGAACGGGTCGCCGAGCAGGCCCGGCCCGCCGTCGGCGGTCGACCCGAGATCGTCCCCGAAGGCCATCGAGTACCCGTAGAGCACCCAGAGCACGCTGATCAGCGCCAGCGCCCCGAAACTCATCATCATCATGTTCAGGACGCTCTTCGCGCGGACCATGCCGCCGTAGAACAGCGCAAGGCCGGGCGTCATCAGCAGCACCATGGAGGCGCTGGTGAGGATCCAGGCGGTGTCGCCGGTATTGACCACGGGGGGACCACCTCATCGGAGAGTCGGGCTGTGCGTGCACCGTGACAGGGACGTGTTACCCGTCGGTGCAGCGCGTGTTTCCGGCGCGTTAGGCAGCCTCCGCGGGTGTGACATTCGGTGACAGGCCAAAGTCAGGCTGATGAGAATCTGTGGTTGTTGCCTCCCATGTGCGCTACGGCGTTACGCTGACGCCCGCCAGCACCACTAGGAGGTCGCCATGCACGTACCCGACGGCTTCATCAACGCGCCGGTGTCCCTCGCCACCGGTCTGGTCGCGGTCGCCGGCCTCGCGGTCTGCCTCCGCGGCGCCCAGCGCGAACTCGACGACAAGACGGCCCCGCTGGCCGGCCTGGTCGCGGCGTTCATCTTCGCCGTACAGATGCTCAACTTCCCGGTCGCGGTCGGCACCAGCGGCCACCTGATGGGCGGGGCGTTGGCCGCCGTACTGGTCGGGCCGTACACCGGCGTGCTGTGCGTGTCGGTCGTGCTGCTCGTGCAGGCGCTGTTCTTCGCCGACGGCGGCCTGACCGCGCTCGGGACGAACATCGTGCTGATGGCTCTGGTCACCGCGGTGGTCGGCTACACCATCACGGTGCTCGCCCAGGCCGTGCTGCCCAACGTGCGCGGCTCGCTCGTACCGGCCGCGGCGCTCGGGGCGCTGGTGTCGGTCCCGGCCGCCGCGCTGGTCTTCGTCCTCCTGTTCGCCCTCGGCGGCAACGCGGACATCCCGCTCGGCGAGGTGGTGGCCGGGATGACCGGTGTCCACGTGCTGATCGGGATCGGCGAGGCGACGATCACCGGGCTGACCGTCGGCAGCATCCTCGCCGTCCGCCCGGACCTGGTGTACGCCGCCCGCCGTTACCGGCAGGACCTGGCCATCCACCACGCGCCCGCGCGTTGAGCAGGGAGACTTCGATGACGAAGAGGACCCGCGGTTTCCTGGCGGGGCTGCTCATCGTGACGCTGCTGCTGGCCGCGATCGTGAGCGCGTTCGCCAGCGGATCGCCCGATGGGTTGGAGCGGGTCAGCACCGACACCGGATTCGGGGACACCGCCGAGGACCACGCCCTCGCTGACGGGCCGTTCGCGGACTACGCCACGGCGGGGGTGGACTCGGAGTTCCTGTCCACCGCCATCTCGGGCATCGTCGGCGTCCTGGTCACCGCCCTGGTCGGTGTCGGCCTGTTCCTCCTGCTGCGTCGAAGGTCCCGCCAGGAGTGAGCGGGGGACACACCCACCAGCTGTACGTCGAGCACGAGACCCTGGTCCACCGGCTCCCCCCGCAGTGCAAGCTGATCGCGGTCCTGACCTTCGTGATCGCCGTCGTCTCCACCCCGCGTTCGGCCGTGTGGCCCTACGCGGTGTACGCCGGGGCGCTCGCCGCGGTGGCGGTCCTCGCCCGCATCCCCGCCCCGCTCATCCTGCGCCGGATGGTGGTGGAGGTCCCGTTCGTCGTCTTCGCCCTGCTGCTACCGGTCATCTCCCGCGGGCCGCGGGTCGACGTCCTCGGGGTGTCGATGTCGGAGTCCGGGCTGGCCGCCGCAGGGATCCTGCTGGCCAAGGGCACGCTGGGCGTCGTGGCCTCGATCCTGCTGGCCGCCACGACCCGGCCGCGAGACCTGCTCCTCGGGCTGCAGCACCTGCGGATGCCGCAGTTACTCGTGCAGATCATGACGTTCATGTTCCGTTACGTCGAAGTCGTGCTGGCCGAGATGGGCCGGATGCGCGTCGCCCGGGAGTCCCGCGGCTTCCGCGCCCGCAACCTCGGGCAGCTACGGGTCCTGGCCCACTCGGCCGGCGCGCTGTTCATCCGCTGCTTCGAGCGCGGCGAGCGGGTGCATCTGGCCATGCTGTCGCGCGGGTACTCCGGCCGGTTGCCGACGCTTGACGGTGCCCAGGCCCGCTCGACGGACTGGGCCGTGGCCGCGTGCCTGCCGGCCGCCGCGGTGCTGGCCAGCGCCGCGGCGTGGTTCGCGGTGGGCCGATGAGCTCGCCGCCGTCGCTCGTGGTGGAGGGGCTGGCCTTCGCCTACCCGGACGGGCACCAGGCGCTGTACGGCGTCGACCTGACGGTCGGTCGTGGGGAGCGGGTCGCCGTCCTCGGTCCGAACGGCGCGGGCAAGACGACGCTCGTGCTCCATCTCAACGGCATCCTGACCGGCGGGCGCGGCCGGGTCGAGGTGGCCGGGCTGCCGGTGGCCAAGACCAACCTGGCCGAGATCCGGCGTCGGGTGGGCATCGTCTTCCAGGACCCGGACGACCAGCTGTTCATGCCGACGGTGCGCGAGGACGTCGCGTTCGGCCCGGCGAACCTCGGGCTGCGTGGTCCCGAGCTGGCCGATCGCATCGAGGAGGCGCTCGCTCTGGTCGGGATGGCCGGGTACGCCGACCGCCCGCCGCACCACCTGTCCTACGGCCAGCGCCGCCGGGTCGCCGTGGCCACGGTGCTCGCGATGCGCCCGGAGATCCTGGTCCTGGATGAGCCCTCGTCCAACCTCGACCCGGCCAGCCGGCGCGAACTGGCCGACATCCTCCTCGCCCTGCCCGTCACCATCCTGATGGTCACCCACGACCTGCCCTACGCGCTGCAGCTGTGCCCGCGGGCGGTCATCCTCGACGACGGCGTGATCGTCCGGGACGCCCCGACGTACGACCTGCTCTGCGACGACGCGACCATGGCCGCGCACCGGTTGGAACTGCCCTTCGGCTTCGACCCGCGCACGGTCGCCCGACCCACCGGTTGAGACGGGAGGAGGCAGGATGAACCTCATGGCCGCACCACGCAGCGTTCTCTCGCTGCCGCAGGCTGGGCTGCTCACCGTTGACGACCTGCCGGACACCAGACGACGCCCGTCGCTACGAGCTCATCGACGGGATCCTGCTCGTGAGCCCGGGACCGGTGGCGCGGCACCAACGGGCCGCCATCCGATTAGGCACTGCCCTGCACCTGGGCTGCCCTGATGGGTTCGAGGCCTTCGGGCCGTTCACCCTGCGACTCGCGCGGGACACCGAGGTCATCCCGGACGTGGCGGTCGTGCGGGTAGGGCCGGATCCGCTGCCGCGCTACCGGCGCGATGTGCGTCTCGTCGTCGAGGTCCTATCCCTCTCGACCCGACGTCGGGACCTGAGTCTCAAGAAGCAGGTGTACGCCGACGCCGGTATCCCGTCCTACTGGGTGGTCGACACGGAGCAGCCGAGCGTGGCGGGGTACGAGCTGCTCGATGGTGCCTACGTGCTGGCGGCCCTCATCAGCGGCGACGAGTCGTTCGATACGACAATGCCGTTCCCGATCCGGCTAGTGCCGAGTTCCCTCGTCAGCCGAGGCTGACCCGATCCGGCTGGGGTGCCTCTTCGGCAACCGAAGGCAGTACGGCCTCGGGCTGCGCCTGGGCTGTGCGCAGAAGCCAGAGGCCGGAAACCGCGATGACGGCGGACGTGACGGCGATGAGCAAGCGGTAGTCGACGACACTGATCAGAACCGCACCCATCGCGATGGACACCGTCTGCGGACCGTTCATCGACAGGAGCGTCACAGCGCTGACCCGGCCCTGCAGCCGGCGCGGCGTGAGCCGCTGCCGGGCGGTGACGAAGCCGACGATGAGCCACGGGATGGCCGCGCCACCGACTACGGCCGCGGGCCCGACCAGGGCCAAGGTGGGCGCGGCGAAGCCGGCGCTGCTGACGGCGAAGGTGAGGAAGGCCAGGCCGACCGTACGCGCCTCCCCGAGCCGGCGGATGAGCCAGGCGGCGGTGATGCCGCCGAGGATGCTGCCGCCGCCCTGCAGGCTCATCAGGACCCCGAAGAAGGCCGGCTCGCGGCCCAGTCCCTCCTCGACGACGGCGAAGACGATGCTGTCGTAGGTGCCGATCACCGCGAAGGCCAGCGCTACCGCAACGACGAGCCGAAACAGCTGCGGCGTGGCCCGGACGTGCCGGAAGCCGGCGGTGAACTCCCGGCGGAAGCTCTCGCGCGGATGCTCCCTGGGATCGGACTCGGCGATCCGCACCGTCGCGAGCGCGACCACGGCGGCGAGGAACGTGGCGGAGGCGAGGATGGCCAGCGAGCCCCCGCCGTACGCCGCGTAGATCCCGGCGCCCACCAACGGGCTGAGGATGCGCAGCCCCTGGTCGATCGTGCTCAGCGCGGCGTTGGCGGTGGCCAGGTCCTCGTCGGGCAGCAGGTCGCGCAGCAGGCCGGACTGCGCCGACCCGATCACCGTGCCCAGGACGCCGTAGCTGAAGGCGACCGCGTACAGGATCCACAGCTGCTCGACGTCGTCCACGGCCAGCAGGGCCAGCACCATGACCGCGCCCACCAGGTTCGTGCCGATCAACAGGGGGCGGCGGCGGACCCGGTCGGCCACATACCCGCCCAGCGGGGACAGGAACACCGGTACGGCCAGGGCGAAGAAGACCAAACCGGCCGCGGCGTTGCTCCCGGTCAGGTCCTTGGCCCAGATCGCGAGGGAGAGGTAGAGCGCGCTGTCGCCGAAGTTGGACAGCGACCAGCCGACCAGCAGCCGCCGGAAGCGCGGCTCGCGCAAGGCGCCCATCAGGAACCCTCCGGCTGGAACAGGCCCACCGAGCTGCCGAGGAACAGCCGCACCGGTCGGCTGTCCGGGGGGCGGACCGCGCCCGAGGCCAGGCGCCCGACGAACCGTCGCTCGACGATGTCCATTAGCTCGGCCTCGACTTCGGCCAGGTCTGTCAGCGTCAACCAGGCGGTGGCTCCGGTCATCAACGACGCCTCGTGCCACGGGCGGGCGTCCTCGTCAGCGTCGGCGCGCTGGGCCCACCAGCGGCGCAGCCGGGCGAACTCGTGCCCGAGGAAGAACTCGTCGAAGGCCTCCGCCGCGGCCCGGCCCTCGGCATCGAGCCGATCCCCGGACAGCCGCTGGGTCAGGGAAATGAGTCGCCACGGTCTCTCCCGGCCTACGCCCGGCACCGCCTCGATGAAGCCGTGCTTGGCCAGCGAGCGCAGGTGGAACGAGCAGCTGGCCACGCTCTGCCCGGACAGCTCGGCGCAGCGCGTCGCGGTCGCCTGACCCTCCCCCGCGAGGATCTCCAGCAGCGCGAGCCGGGTCGGATGGGCGAGCGCCCGGATGGCCAGCGGGTCACTGATCGGCGGAGTGGACTCACGGGGCGCGGGTTCCGGCATACTGCGCAAGGTAGCTTGCTAAAGAACTCTTTAGCAAGACGTCTTTCGCTCGGCGGTCAGGCGCCGAGCAGCCCCTCCACGAACTCCCGGGGCTCGAACGGCGCCAGGTCGTCCTTGCCCTCCCCCAGCCCCACGAGCTTGACCGGGATGCCCAGCTCACGCTGCACCGCGATCACGATGCCGCCCTTGGCCGTGCCGTCCAGCTTGGTCAGCACGATCCCGGTGACGTCGACCACCTCGGTGAAGACCCGGGCCTGGACTACACCGTTCTGGCCGGTCGTCGCGTCCAACACCAGGAGCGTCTCGGCCACCGGTGCGTGCTTCTCAAGCACCCGCTTGATCTTGCCCAGCTCGTCCATGAGCCCGGCCTTCGTGTGCAGCCGGCCGGCGGTGTCGATCAGCACCGTGTCGACGCGCTGCTCCGTACCTCGCCGTACCGCATCGAAGGCGACCGATGCCGGGTCCGATCCCTCGGAACCACGAACGGTCTCTACGCCGACCCGCTCCCCCCACGTCGTCAGCTGCTCGGCGGCCGCCGCCCGGAAGGTGTCCGCCGCCCCGAGCAGCACCGACCGCCCGTCCGCCACCAGGACGCGGGCGATCTTGCCGCAGGTGGTCGTCTTGCCGGTGCCGTTCACGCCGACGACGAGCACGACGGCCGGCCGATCGTCCTCGGGCAGCGTGCGCAGGGTGCGGTCCAGGTCGGGACCCAGCGCGGTGACCAGCTCCTCCGCGAGCAGCTCACGCAGCTCTGCCGGGCTCGCCGAAGCGGCGACCCGGGCCCGCGTGCGCAGCCGGTCGACGATCTCCTGGGTCGCCGTCACACCGACGTCGGCCTGCAGCAGGGTGTCCTCGATGTCCGCCCAGGCCTGCTCGTCGAGCCGGTCGCGTGCGAGTACCGAGAGCAGACCGCGGCCCAGCGAACTCTGCGAGCGGGCCAGCCGGTCCCGCAGCCGGCCCAGCCGCCCGGCCGACGGCGGAGGCACGTCCAGTTCGGGCTCGACGAGGACCGGCACGGGCGGGGTCTGCAGGTCTCCCACCACCGGCGGCAGCAGGTCGGTGGCCGGGCGCGTGGCCTCGACGGCAGGCTCGTCGTCGAGCCGGGTCACCCGGCGACCGCGCTGCACGAGCAGGGCGACGGCCAGCAGCAGGACGACCAGGATGGCAACGCCGAGGATCAGGAACTCCATGCCGCCGATCCTCGCAGAGCGGGCGCCTGCGCCCGCTCTGATGATCCAGGGCAGGTCAGCCGGCTGTTCGGCTCACGTCATGGCCGGGGCAACCGTCTACCTGCCGAGGGTCGCTGCGAAACAGGCGACCGACCGGACAACCAGAAGGGCACTCCCCCTGTCAAGGGAAGAGAACAAGGCCGTCGTCCGGCGCTGGTCCACCGAGTTCTGGGGCGAGGAGTTCAACCCGGCCGTCATCGACGAACTCGCCGCCCCCGACATCCGCGTCGAGTACTCCCTGCACGCACCCTGCCGCGGTCGTGACCAGGTGCGCGAGTTCGCCGCCACGTTCCGTGCCGCGTTCCCCGACCTCAACTTCTGGGGCACCGCCGATCTCATCGCCGAGGGCGACTACGTGATGGGCCAGTGGGAAGGCGGTGGAGAACGGCCCCGGCTTCGCCGCCAGCGCCTCGCAGGCAGATCTCATGCCGATGCGCTAGGCAGTACGTATGCCCGCTCTGGTTCTCGGCCCCCTGTTGCGTCACGTCGACGAGACCAGCGCGACGGTGTGGGTCGAGACCGACGGCCCGTGTCAGGTCGAGGTGCTCGGCTGCTCGACACCCACGTTTCACGTGGCCGGCCACCACTACGCCCTCGTCCTGGTCGAGGGTCTGCAGCCGGCGACGTCCACGGCGTACGAGGTCAGGCTCGACGGCGCCCAGGTCTGGCCGGAGACCGGGTCGACGTACCCGCCGAGCCGGGTCCGAACGCTGGGCCACGGCGGCCCGGTCACCCTGGTCTTCGGCTCCTGCCGCTGGGCGCGGCCGGCCACCGCGGACGCCGACCGGACGCTGCCGCCGGATGCTCTGGACGCCTACGCCACCCGGATGGCCGACGACCCGGAGGACAGCTGGCCCGACGCCCTCCTGCTGCTCGGGGACCAGGTGTACGCCGACGAGACGACCTCGCACACGCAGGAGTACCTGCGGCACCGCCGGGACGTGACGAAGCCGCCTTACACCGAGGTCGCCGACTTCGAGGAGTACACGCACCTCTACCTCGAGTCGTGGACCGACCCGGACATCAGGTGGCTGATGTCCACCGTCTCTACTTCGATGATCTTCGACGACCACGACGTCCGCGACGACTGGAACACCTCGCACGCCTGGCGGGAGCAGATGCAGGCCACCGACTGGTGGCAGCCGCGCATCGAGGGCGCGTTGATGAGCTACTGGATCTACCAGCAGCTGGGCAACCTGGCGCCGTCGGACCTGGCCGCGGACGAGCTGTACGCCGCCGTACAGGCCGCCGAGGACGGGGAGTCGCTGCTGCGGGACTTCGCCCGGCAGGCCGACGCTGAGGCCGACGGCGCGAAGAGCACCCGGTGGAGCTACCGCCGCGAGTTCGGCCGGGTCCGGCTGCTCGTGATCGACACCCGGTGCGGCCGGATTCTGGCCGACAACCACCGTTCGATGGTCAGCAACAACGAGTTCGACTGGATCGAGCAGCAGGCCCAGGGGGAGGTCGACCACCTGCTGATCGGCTCGTCGCTGCCGTGGCTGATGGCACACGCCCTGCACGACGTGGAGGCGTGGAACGAGCATCTCGCCGCCAAGTACGACGGTCGCCGGCTCGGTCGCCTGTCGGAGAAGTTCCGGCAGGGTGCCGACCTCGAGCACTGGGCTTCCTTCGGTGAGTCGTTCCGCCGGCTGGCCGCCCTGCTCGCCGATGTCGGGTCCACGGATCAGGCACCGGCGACCATCTGCGTGCTGTCCGGCGACGTCCACCACGCCTACGTCGCCGAAGCCCGCTACCCCGAGCAGCCTCGCAGCCGGATCTACCAGCTGACCTGCTCCCCCATCCACAACATGGTGCCGGGGTTCATGAAGCTGGGTTTCCGGTTGGGCTGGAGCCGGGCCGCGCGCGCGATCACGTCACGGTGGAACCGGCTGTTCCGCGTGCCACGGTCCCCGCTGGACTGGGTGAAGGTGAACGGGCCGCTGTTCGAGAACCAGCTGGCCACGATCGTTCTCGACGGGCGTTCGGCGACGGTCCGGCTGGAGCGGACCGAGCGCACGAGAGACGGGGCCCGACTGGCCTTGGCTGGTGAGGTCTCCCTCACCGGCACCACGGCCTGACGCGGCCATTGCCGGCATGACTCCTCTGCGGGTCGCGACGTTCAACATCGCGCACGGACGGGGTCAGGACAACCTCGTCGACCTGCGCCGTACGGCGGACCTGCTCGCCGACCTGGCGGCCGACATCGTGTGCCTGCAGGAGGTCGACCGGCACTTCGGGGAGCGCAGCGGCTGGGCCGACCAGGGCGCGGAGCTGGCCGACGCCCTCGGGATGACGTCGGCGTACGGCGCCGCGCTGACCCTGCCCACCGACCGGGAGGGATCACCGGCACGGGAGTACGGCAACGCCGTCCTGACCCGGCGGGCACTGCGCGCCCGGGCCGTGCATCGCTTGCCGCGGCGCGGCCGAGCCGAGCCGCGTTGCCTGCTGTTGGCCGAACTCGACGAGCTCACGGTCGGCTGCGTGCATCTGCAACACAACAGTGCCGACGGCCGGGAGCGGCAGGCCGCCGCCGTGCTCGCCGCCCTGCCGCCGGACCGACCGATCCTGCTGGCCGGGGACTTCAACGCCGACCCCGGTGACTCCGAGCTGGCCACCCTGGGTCGGCGGCTGGACGACGTGTGGCCGCGCGCCGGGCAGGGTCGCGGCGCGACCTTCCCCAGCCGCTGGCCGCGGCGGCGGCTGGACCAGGTCTATGTGAGCGCGGGCCTCCGGCCGATCCGGGCCCGGGTGGTCGCCAGCAAAGCCTCCGACCACCGCCCGCTGGTGGTCGACCTCGTTGTGGAGTAGGCCGGGTCAGCCGCCGCCGGACCCGAGCGGGCTAGCGGAAGTACCCCAGGACGTCTCCGACCAATTCGGACTCACCGTGGCCCAGCCGGACGTCGACCGAGCCCTCGCTGAGCCCGGCGATGACCAGGTTGGCCGTGTTGTGCTCCGGGTAGGTGTTGATGTCCGACGTCGCCGGCCGGGGCTGCCCGTGGGCCCACACGGTGACGTGCGTGGCGTCGTACACCTCGGTGGTCGTCGTGGTCATGACTACCGCTACGGCGTCGCCGGGCAGCCGCGCTTCCTGCAGGCCGATCTGCTGCGCGCGCCCGCCGACCAGCTGGTCGGCCCCACCGAAGCCGGTCCGGCTGTCGAAGGCCCGGACCGGCGTCACGGGCACGTAGCGTCGCCCACCCGGCCCGAACCAGCCGACCACGTCGACGATCACGTCCCCGGCCGCCGAGGCGTACAGGTTGATCGACCGCGCCTGGTCCACCGAGACGTAGACGCGGTTCGTGACCACCCGCCCGGCGATCATGTTCACCGACGACGTCCCGCTGGCGCTTGATCCGCCGGCACTCACCGACAGGTAGCCGCCCGTGGCCGGACTCACGGAGCTCAGGTTCAGGACGACGCTCGTGGCGCCGGCCGGAACGCTGGGCAGGGCGAGGTTGCGCCTTTCCCGGGTGGCCAGCGGGTTGGCGGTGACCCGCGTGTCCAGCGCTCGCTGGGGAGCCTGCACGTTGTACAGCGCCCCTCCGGACAGCGGGTGGTAGCCCACGAGGTCCACCACCACATCCGCGCGTCCGGAGCCGTTCAGCAACGAGACGGTGCCGTTCGTCCCGACCGGTACGACCACGAGCGCCGAGGTGATCTCACCGGGGAAGATGTTCACCGACGCGGTACCGGTGAAGGCCTTTCCGGCCGGGTAGGCGGCCAGGTAGGTGCCGATGTCCGGGCTGATCCCGGTGAGGTTCAGCACCACCGCCCCGACGCCGGAGCCAGGCACACCGCCCCTACCCGTGACCGGGATGTCCAGCCGTCCGTGCGCACGCAGCTTGCAGCGTTCGGCCACCCCCTGACCAGCCGCCCGGGTGTCCAGCAACCGGGTAGGGGTGGTCACGACGTAGCCGAGCCCGGCGCCGTAGTTCGCCGGCGGTGGAGCGGGCAGCGTGGGCGGCGTCGGGCACGAGGCGACCGCGGGAAAGGAGTCCTGTGGATTCCAGTACGTCGTGCGCTCGTAGGCGCCGTCCCAGCTGAGGCTGAAGTGCACATGGTCGGTGTGCGGGCTGGACCCGTAGTACGGCTCCCAGCCCGGGTCGTAGGACGCATAGATCTGCCGGTTCCAGATGATGTACATCAGGCCGAGCCGGCGCATCATCGCGTCCCGGTTGCCGTACTGGTCGGGGGCGAACAGCCAGCCGAGGAAGGCCTCCGCCTCCTCGTACTCCTCGGGGTCGCCGACGTCGTGCATCCAGTCCAGGGCCCGCCCGGCGTGGTGACCGCTGGAGCCGCCGGACACGCAGCTGCGCTCGATGTAGACCGTCGCCGGTCCGTAGGTGTCCAGGAGCAGATCCTCCAGGGCCAG
>JACCSC010000453.1 GCA_013813215.1 Geodermatophilaceae bacterium
CTCGGGCCGTTCACGTCGGACTCGACGTTGCGGCTCAACCTGCTGCTGGCGCTGCAGGTGCTGCGGATGCGCGGCATCTAAGGGCATCTGTCCGTTCGTGTGCACAGCTTCTGCCAAGCGGATCGGCAGATCTCGTCAACCTGTGGCTGGTGTGACCCCGGACACGGGGCGCGGGGCGGCTCTACGGTCCTGCTGCCGCTGCACCGCTCCGGGGACCGACCCGCTGCGCGCGGCGGTCGACGCGGTCGAACGCACCGCTGGGGGCTGCAGGCGAAGGAGCGGACATGGCGCTGGGTCTGGGTTGGAAGCTCGCCGGCGACGGGTCGACACCTCCGCCAGGGCAGGTCGTGCGCCCCGAGGAGCGGCTGTCCTGGCCGCGCACCGTCGGGATCGGCGCCCAGCACGTGGTCGCCATGTTCGGTGCGACGTTCGTCTTCCCCCTGATCATGGGCCTGGATCCCAACCTCGCGATCATGATGTCCGGCGTCGCGACCATCGTCTTCCTGCTCGTCGTCCAGGGCAAGGTGCCGAGCTATCTCGGCACCAGCGCGTCCTTCGTCGGCGGCGTGGTGGCGATCCGGGCCGCCGGCGGCGACAGCGGCGACGTCACGGGCGCGATCCTGGTCTCCGGGATCGTGCTCGCCCTCGTCGGTCTGCTCATCCACTTCGTCGGAGCGCGGTTGATCCACGCGGTCCTGCCGCCTGCTGTCACCGGTGCCGTGGTCCTGCTGATCGGCTTCAACCTGGCGCCGGTGGTGGCCGACATCTACTGGCCGCAGGACCAGTGGGTGGCCCTGCTGACCATGACCTTCGTCATCGTCGGCTCACTGGTGCTGCCTGGCTTCTTCGCCCGGATCTCGATCTTCCTCGGCCTGGTCTTCGGCTATCTGCTGTCCTGGATTCTGGACAGGGCGACAGGGGAGATCACCTCGGTCACCCCGGTCAGCGGCGGTGAGGCGGTGCCGCACTTCCGGACCGACTTCGGCGGGGTCCAGAGCGCGGACTGGTTCGGGCTGCCGACGTTCCACGGCCCCAGCTTCGAGTTCAACTTCATCCTGCTGGTCCTGCCGGCGGTGATCGCCCTGCTGGCCGAGAACGCCGGACACGTCAAGGCGGTCGCGGAGATGACCGAGCGGGATCTCGACCCGGTCCTCGGCCGGGCCATCTTCGGCGACGGCGTCGGGACCGTCATCGCCACCTCGGTCGGCGGTTCGCCGACGACGACCTACGCCGAGAACATCGGCGTCATGGCGGCGACCCGCGTGTACTCCACCGCCGCGTACTACGTCGCCGCTCTCGTCGCGGTCCTGTTCGGTCTGTGCCCCAAGTTCGGGGCGCTCATCGCGGCGACGCCGGGTGGTGTACTCGGCGGGATCACGGTCGTGCTGTACGGGATGATCGGGCTGCTCGGCGCGAAGATCTGGAAAGAGAACCGGGTCGACTTCGCCAACCCGATCAACCTGATCCCGCTGGCGGCCGGGATCGTCATCGCTATCGGCAACGTCACGCTCCAGGTGACCGACGACTTCTCGCTGGCCGGGATCGCCCTGGGCACGATCGTCGCCGTCGTGGGTTGGCACGTCGCCCGGGTCGTGGCCCCGCAGGAGATGCGCGACGCGTTGCGGAGCGAGATCGGGTACGCCGGCGGCACCGGGCCGGCCGTCGGACATGCCGGCGTGCACAGCGACAGCGGGGGTACGCCGCAGCTACGCAAGCCCGAGGGCCCGCCTGCCTAGACTGCGCAGGTGAAGCCCGCCGCGTTCACCTATCACGACCCCCGGACCGTCGAGGACGCCCTCCGCGTGCTGGCCGACGTGGGCGACGAGGGCAAGGTGCTCGCCGGTGGGCAGAGCCTGCTGCCGATCCTCAACATGCGGTTGGCGTCGCCGGCTCACCTCGTCGACATCAACAAGGTGGCCGGGCTGTCCGCGGTGTCCGCCGACGCCGGGGGAGTGACGGTGGGAGCCACCGCGCGGCACACCGAGGTTGAGCGGGACGAGGCGGCGTACGCCGTCCAGCCCCTGTTGCGCCAGGCCCTGCGCCTCGTCGCCCACCCGGCGATCCGCAACCGTGGGACCACCTGCGGCAGCCTCGCGCACGCCGACCCGGCGGGGGAGATGACGGCGGTCCTCGCGCTCACCGGCGGGGCGGTCCGGCTGCGTACGTCGACGGCCGAGCGTGAGGTGGCGGCGGCGGACTTCTTCCTCGGTCCACTGGAGTCGTGCCTGCGGCCGGGCGAACTGCTTGTCTCGGTTCACTTCCCGGCTTTCCCGGCCGGCACGGGCACGGCGTTCGTCGAGGTGGCCCGGCGGCACGGGGACTACGCGTTGTGCGGCGTGGCCGCGGCCGTGACCCGCGATGGGGACGGCACGGTCACGTCGGCGCGGGCGGCGTACATCTCGGTGTCCCCGACGCCGCTCGTCCTGGACCTGACCGACGCGGCGCCGGACTGGGCCGCCGCCGGCCGGCTGGCCCGCGAGCGGGTGGACCCCGAGGCCGACATCCACTCGACCGTGGCCTACCGCCGGCAGCTGGTCGAGGTCCTCACCGTGCGCGCCCTGACCGCGGGAGTGGCGGCGTGACCGAACAGGTTCGACCGGTCACCCTGGTCGTGAACGGGACGGGCCACCGCATCACGGTGCCCGTACGCCGGCTGCTGTCCGACGCGCTGCGCCACGACCTCGGCCTGACCGGAACTCACGTCGGTTGCGAACACGGTGTGTGCGGCGCATGCACGGTGCTGCTCGACGGCCTGCCGGTGCGCTCGTGCCTGCTGTTCGCGGTCACAGTGGACGGCGCCGACATCACGACGGTCGAGGGGCTGGCCGCGGCCGACGGGACGCCGCACCCGGTGCAGCAGGCCTTCACTGAGTGCCATGCGCTGCAGTGCGGTTTCTGTACCCCCGGCTTCATGACCACCATTGCCGCTGCGCTGCAGGACAACCCGGACCCGGACGAGGAGCAGGCCAGGGCGATCATCGGCGGCAACCTGTGCCGTTGCACCGGCTACCAGAACATCGTCAAGGCCGTCGTCCGCGCCGCCGCCATCGCGCGGGAGCGGGCGTGACGCAGATCTTCGGCGAGCCGGTCCTGCGTCGGGAGGACGCCCGGCTGACCACCGGCCGCGGCCGCTACCTCGACGACCTCGGACACGGGACCGCGGCCGCGGCGTTCGTGCGGAGCCCGCACGCCCACGCCCTCGTGCGCGACATCGACGTCACCCCGGCCTTGGACGTCGACGGCCTGCTCGCCGTCTACACCTACGAGGACCTCACCGGTCCGCTCGCCGAGCCGCTGCCGCTGTTGATCCCCCATCCGGCGTTGACCGGCGGCCGGACCGGGTACCCCCTCGCCAACGGCGTGGTGCGGCACGTGGGAGAGCCGGTGGTCATGGTCGTCGCCACGGACCGGTACGTCGCCGAGGACGCCGTCGGCCTGATCGAGGTCACGTACGAGCCGCTGCCGCCGGTGGTCGGCATCGAGGCCGCGCGGGCGGCCGAGCGGCTGGTGCACAACGACGTCCCGGACAACGTCGCCGCCCATCTCGTCCAGGACACCGGCGATGTCGAGGCCGAACTGGCCGCGGCGCCGCACCGGCTGCGCTTC
>JACCSC010000475.1 GCA_013813215.1 Geodermatophilaceae bacterium
CCGTACGCGGGGACGTTGCGGGCCGCCGTCCTGGCCTACAAGGAGCGCGGTCGGGCCGACCTGTGCGGTGCGCTGGCGATCGCCTTGGGCGCGGCAGTGCGCGCCGCCGTACCGGCCGGTCAGATCCTGCTCGTCCCCGTGCCGTCGGTCCGGGCCGCCGCGCGGCACCGCGGTGGGGACCACATGCGCCGGCTGGCCGGCCGGACCGCTGCTGGCCTGCGGGCCGAGGGGCGACCGGCGACGGTAGTAGCGCGGCTGCGTACGGTCGGCCGGCCGCGGGACTCCGCCGGCCTCGGCGCGCAAGAACGGGCGGTGAACCTGGCCGGGGCGTTCGGGATGGTCGAGCGCCGGGGTCCTGCGCTACCCGGGACGCTGGTCATCGTGGACGACGTCGTCACCACCGGGTCGACGCTAGCCAGCGCCGCCCGCGCCCTGCGTGGCCTGCACCGTCCGGTGTACGCCGCCGCCCTCGCGGGTACCCCTCGACGGTCACGGCATGTCCACGCGCCGGTGTCCGGTCTCGGGCCGACGGACTAGCGTCGGGGGGACTGGACCGCCGACGCACTGTCCAACGCCGAGGCGGCGGAGAGCAGGCAACGATCGGAGGCGACGTGGACATCGTGGTGAGAGGGCGCAACGTCGAGGTGCCGGAGCACTACCGCCAGCACGTGGCCGACAAGCTCGTGCGGGTCGAGCGCTACGACCACAAGCTGATCCGCGTCGACGTTGAACTCACCCACGAGAAGAACCGGCGGCAGAGCGACGCCTGCCAGCGCGTGGAGATCACCTGCTCCTCCCGGGGTCCCGTGGTCCGGTCCGAGGCGTGCGCGGCGGACTTCTACTCGGCCCTGGACGTGGCGGTGGGCAAGCTGGAGTCCCGGCTACGCCGGGCGGCCGACCGCCGCCGGGTTCACCACGGCCGGCACAGTCCCGTCTCGGTCCACGCGGCGACCGGGGAGACGGCCACCGCGCTGCTGGAGGAGACCGCGCCGCCGGAGGTCGCCGAGACCGACGCGCCGGAGGACGGCCTGGTCGTGCGGGAGAAGGAGCACCCGAGCGAGCCGATGAGCATCGACCAGGCGCTCTTGGAGATGGAACTCATCGGGCACGACTTCTACCTGTTCCTGTGCAAGGACACCGACCGGGCCAGCGTCGTCTACCGGCGCAAGGGCTACGACTACGGAGTGATCCGGCTGACGCCGTGACGGTCGTCGGGATCCACGCCTCGCACGAGCAGGTCCATCCGGCCAGGCTGCTGGACGCGGTGCAGGCCGCCGAGCAGGCCGGCTTCACCGCCGCGATGTCCTCGGACCACTTCTCCCCATGGAGCGAGCGCCAAGGACAGTCCGCCTTTGCCTGGTCCTGGCTGGGGGCGGCCCTGCAGGCGACGGCGCTCCCGTTCGGGGTGGTCAACGCGCCGGGCCAGCGCTATCACCCGGCGATCATCGCCCAGGCGGCGGCGACGCTCACGGCGATGTACCCGGGCCGGTTCTGGGTGGCGCTCGGCACCGGGGAGGCGTCCAACGAGCACATCACCGGGGCGGGGTGGCCGCGCAAGGAGGTGCGCAACGCGCGGCTGCGCGAGTGCGTGGACGTGATGCGGGCCCTGTTCGCCGGCGAGGAGGTCAGCCACGACGGACTGGTCACCGTCGACCGGGCCCGGCTGTGGACCCGGCCTGATCGACCGCCGCCGCTGATCGGGGCGGCGGTGAGCGTGGACACCGCCCGCTGGGTGGCCGGCTGGGCCGACGGCCTGGCCACCATCGCTCAGCCCGCGGACAAGTTGCGGGCCATGATCGACGCCTACCGTGACGCCGGCGGCCGCGGAAAGCTCGTCCTCCAGGTGCACCTGTCCTACGCCGCGGACGACGCCGCCGCGCTGCGCATCGCCCACGAGCAGTGGCGCACCAACGTCTTCTCTCCGCCGCTGTGCTGGGATCTCGACTCCGCCGAGGTCTTCGACGATGCGGCCAAGCACGTCCCGCCCGAAGCGATGCACGACTGCGTGCTGATCTCCGCCGACCCGGGTCGGCACGTGCAGTGGCTGCAGGAGCTGATCGACCTTGGCTTCGACGAGATCTACCTGCACCACGTCGGTCAGGAGCAACAGGAGTTCATCGAGGTCTTCGGCACGAAGGTGCTGCCCCAGCTGGACGTCACGGCCGGATGAGAGTCACCGACACCAGCGACCTGTGGTGGAAGACCGCGGTCATCTACTGCCTGGACGTCGAGACCTTCATGGACTGGAACGGCGACGGCTGCGGGGACCTGGAGGGTCTGGCCCAGCGCCTGGACTACCTGGCCGGCCTCGGCGTCACGTGCCTGTGGCTGATGCCGTTCTATCCGACGCCGGAACGGGACGACGGCTATGACATCACCGACTTCTACGGCGTGGATCCCCGGCTGGGTACCCACGGCGACCTCGTCGAGGTCATCCGCACGGCCAAGGACCGCGGCATGCGGGTGATCGCCGATCTGGTCGTCAACCACACCTCGGACAAGCACCCGTGGTTCCGCTCGGCGCGGGCCAGCCGCAACTCGCCGTACCGCGACTACTACGTCTGGCGCGACGAGCCGCCCGCCGAGCAGACCGCCCCGACGTTCCCGGACCAGGAGGACAGCGTCTGGTCCTACGACGAGCGAGCCGACCAGTACTACCTGCACCGGTTCTACAAGCAGCAGCCCGACCTGAACGTCGCCAACCCCGCCGTACGGGACGAGATCGCCAAGGTGATGGGCTTCTGGCTGGAGCTGGGGCTGTCCGGGTTCCGGGTGGACGCGGTGCCGTTCTTCCTGGAGACCCTCGGGGTGGACGGCGGCGAGGAGGCGCTCGCCGACCCACACCAATACCTCAGGGCGCTGCGCTCGTTCCTCGGCCGCCGCGTCGGTGACGCGGTCCTGCTCGGTGAGGTCAACCTGGCCCACGAGGACCAGCAGAAGTTCTTCGGCGGCTCCGACGGCGACGAGCTCACCATGCAGTTCGACTTCATCGCGATGCAGCGGATGTACCTGTCGCTGGCCCGCCAGGACGCCGGCCCGCTGGCCTCGGCCCTGCTCGAGCGGCCGGAGGGCTCACCGGACAGCCAGTGGGCGACGTTCGTGCGCAACCACGACGAGCTGACCCTGGACAAGCTCAGCGACTCCGAGCGGCAGGAGGTCTTCGCCGCCTTCGGACCGGAGCCGGAGATGCAGGTGTACGGGCGCGGGCTGACCCGGCGGCTGCCGCCGATGCTCGACGGGGAGCCGCGGCGGATCCGGATGGTCTACAGCCTGCTGTTCTCGCTGCCCGGCACGCCGGTGCTGTTCTACGGCGAGGAGATCGGCATGGGGGAGAACCTCGCGGCCGAGGGCCGGCTGGCAGTGCGTACGCCGATGCAGTGGAGCGCCGGGAAGAACGGCGGCTTCTCGGTCGCCGCACCGTCCCGGCTGGCCGGTCCGGTGGTCGAGGGCGGCTTCGCGCCGGTGCACGTCAACGTCAACGCCCAGCGCCGGGACCCCGACTCGCTGCTGCACTTCATGATGCTGCTGATCCAGCGGTACCGGGAGTGCCCCGAGCTGGGCTGGGGCCGGTTCGCCGTGCTCGAGCAGCCGTACGCCGCCGTCCTGGCGCACTCCTGCACCTGGGATGACGGCTGCCTCGTCGCCGTACACAACCTCGGTCCCGAGCCACGCACCGTCCCGCTTTCCGGCTTCGATGCCTCTGCCCGCCTCGTCGACCTGCTCTGCGATGGCAGCACGGCGGTGGCCCAGGATGGTTCGGTCGAGATCGTGCTCGAGGGGTACGGCTTCCGCTGGCTGCGCGTCGCCCACGCCGGAGATCGCCGCCTGCTCTGACCCGAGCCGGCCCCTGGAGCTCTTGATGCCGTGACGTATCACGGGCGATTGTCCGCGCTCTGTATTCGGGGTGTACCGGGTCGGTCGCCGTGACCGTTCAGAATCACCCGAGGCGACGGAAACGGTGGTGGTGAGGTGTCGGAGGAAGCGAGCGGCCTGCACGGGAACGTCAGGTGGCGAGAGCGCCGGGCGGCGGAAGCACGTCGAGTGGGCCTGCGGGCGGGGGATGGGTTCTGGTATCGCGCCGGCGAGCTGCTGATCGGCGCCGACGTCGAGGACGAGTTGGCGGATCTCGTCGAGGATTCGCGCGGCCGCCCCGACCTCACCGGCAACTATCAGCTGGCCCGGCTCGGGCTCGGCATCCGCCGCTGGCTTCTCCCCCGGTCCACCGACATCCCCGCCCTCGTCGCCCGGCTGCGCGTGCAGTACATCGACCGGCCGGGAGGTCCACCGCTGGTTGCCCCGAATGTCGGCTTCAGCGGCGAACCCTTCTACGACGGCGGGCCGGGTGACTTCCCGCGCCCGGCGCCGGAGCTTCCCTTCCTGCCCCGAGCCAGCCCACCGAGTGGCCCCGCGCACTTGGCCGTTATGGATACGGGGGTTCCGGCTCTCTTGCGTAGCTGGCACGCGGATCTGGCCGACAGCCTGCGCCCAGACGACGACGACGTGGACGCCCTCGACCTGGACGGCGACGGCGTACTCGACTTCCAGGCCGGTCACGGGACGTTCATCTGCGGCCTGGTCCGCCGGATCGCGCCGCAGCTGGTCATCGACCCTGAGCAGGTGCTGGACTCCTTCGGCTTCGGCAGCGACCTCGGCCTCGCCCGAGCGCTGGTCACGAGCTGCGCCCCGGTCCTCAACCTGTCCCTGGGTGGCTACTCCGAGCAGGATCAACCCCCGCCGGCCACGGCCGCGGCGCTGCGGGTGCTGCGCCGGCGGCGCCCGGAGGTGGTCGTGGTCGCTGCCGCGGGCAACCACGGTGATGTCCGGCCGTTCTGGCCCGCGGCGTTCGAGGATGTCCTGGCGGTGGCGGCGATCGACACGACCGGGTCGTCCGCTGTGGCGGCGGCGTTCTCCAACTACGGAACGTGGGTAAACCTGTGCGCGCCCGGTGTCGATCTGCACGCGCCCTATGTCCGGGGCAGGCGGCAGGACGAGAACGGCGGCGGCCCGACCGACTTCATCGGATGGGCGAGTTGGAGCGGAACGTCGTTCGCGGCTCCGCTCGTGGCTGCCGCCATCGCCGCAAGGGTCGCCAACGGTGGATACGGTCCGAACGTCGTGACGCAAATGCTGGCCTCGCTCAACCCATTACCGGGTTACCCGAACCACGGCCGGTTCTTCGACCCGGGGACAAATCTGCGCGTCAGCTGAAAAGCCGACTATTCAACGAGTTCGCGTTGTTGACGCTGTACTCCGCGGAGGTGCTCGAAGTGGAATTTCCCGCCGCCCAATGTGTGTAGTCGCCAGGTGCGTTGGTGGACGGCGCGGTGGTGTCGGCGGCAGAGCAGGATGAGGTTGTTGAGGTCGGTGCGTCCGCCGTGGTACCAGGGCTTGAGGTGGTGGGCGTCGCACCATTGTGGGGGTCGGTCGCAGCCGGGGGCTTGGCAGTGTTTGTCGCGGACGGCCGGCGCGGTGCGTTGGGCGGGGG
>JACCSC010000494.1 GCA_013813215.1 Geodermatophilaceae bacterium
AGGAGAACCTCTCGGGTACGCCGGAGGACCCACGCCTCGCCGAGTGCGCCGAACTCGTCCAGCGGGCCCGGGTCGCCGCCGATGCAGTACGAAGGGAGCACGCGTGACCGCCGACAAGATCGACGGCCGGGCGTCGGCCAAGGCGCTGAAGGAGATCGTCGCGGCCGATGTCGCCGCGTTGGAGAACGCCGGAGTGCACTGCGGGCTGGCCACCGTGATGGTCGGCAGCGACTACGGCTCGGTGGAGTACGAGCGGCGGCTGCGCCGCGTCTCCGGCCAGCTCGGCGTGGGTTACCGGCACATCTTCCTGGCCGCCAACGCCGCTCAGGACATGGTGATCCGGGTGGTGCTCAGCCTGAACGCCGACCCCTCGGTGGACGGCATCCTCGTCCTGCGGCCGCTGCCCGAGCACATCGACGAGGGCGAGGTGTTCCAGGCCCTGGACCCCGTGAAGGACATCGAGTCGGTGCACCCGTTCAACGCCGGGCTGCTGGCCTTGGGCACGCCGCGGTTCGTCCCGTCCACGCCGGCAGCGGTGTTCCACCTGCTCGACGGCTACCTGGACAGCGTCGGCGAGGATCGGGACGCGTTCTACCGCGGCACCACGATCGCCGTGGTCGGCCGGTCGAACAACGTCGGCAAGCCGGTCGCCTCACTCGGGCACAACCGGCAGGCCGTCGTCCTGTCGTGCGACGAATGGGCCAGCCGGACCGGGCGGCTGGCCGAGCTGACCCGGCGCGCCGACGTCCTGGTGGTCGCCGCGGGGGTCGCCGGCCTCATCACCGGCGAGCACGTCAAGGACGGGGCCATCGTGCTCGACGTCGGGATCAACCCCTGGACCGACCCGCAGAGCGGCGAGGTGCACATGGTCGGGGACGTCGAGCCGGCCAGCGTGTCGGCCAAGGCGCGGGCCCTCACGCCCGTCCCGGGTGGCGTGGGCCCGGTGACCGACGTCTGGCTGATGCGCAACACCGCCGCCGCGGCCACGATGGCGGCGGGCCTGGGCTCATGACGCTGGCCACGATCGCCGTCGAGCTGGTCCCGCCGAACGTCGAGGACGGGCCCGAGCGGATGCTCGACGAGGCGCACAAGGTGCGGACGCACGCCGCGACCGTCGGCCTGGACGCGCGGATCGGGCACATCATGATCCCGGGCCTGATCGAGGAGGACGACGACCGCCCGGTCGTGATGAAGCCCAAGCGCGACGTACTGGAGTTCTGGACCGCCCTGGCCCCGGAGCTGCCCGGCACGTTGGGCCTGTGCACCCAGGTCAGCGCGTTCCTGCCCGAGCCGGAGCTGACCGCTCGGGTCGACTCACTGCTGGCCGCGGGAATCGAAGGCATCATCTTCGTCGGCGTACCGCGGACCATGCAGGACGGTGAGGGTTCCGGCGTACCCCCGACCGACGCGCTGGCCCTGTACGCCCCGAGCGTCGAGCACCGCGGGGTCATCGTCATCCCGACCCGCGACTCCGAGGTCGGCCGGTTGAACTTCAAGTGCAACCAGGGTGCGACGTTCGGGATGACCCAGTTGCTGTACTCCGACGCGATGGTTGGCTTCCTGCGCGACTTTGCCGACCAGACGCCGCACCGGCCCGAGATCCTGCTGTCGTTCGGGTTCGTGCCGAAGTTCGAGAATCGCGTGGGCCTGATCAACTGGCTGATCCAGGATCCGGGCAACGCCGCCGTGGCGCCGGAGCAGGAGTTCGTCCGTCGGCTGGCCGACACCGAGCCGGCCACCCGCAAGGGGTTGCTGCTGGATCTCTACAAGCGGGTCATCGACGGCGTACACGACCTCGGGTTCCCGCTGTCGGTGCACCTCGAGGCGCCGTACGGCGTGTCCGAGCCCGCCTTCGAGACGTTCGCGGCGCTGCTGGAGTACTGGTCTCCCGACCCGACTGCGTGACCACTAGCGACTGATGAAGCTCGAGTTTCTGTTTGCGCCGACGGCCGACCTGGAGGCGTCGCTCGCTCTGTACCGCGATGGGCTCGGCTGCGAGGAAGTGTGGCGCGAAGGCGACACGACGGTGACCCTCACGCTGCCCGGGACGGACGTCCAGCTCATGCTGGACGCGAACGACCCAAGCGCACCGTTCGGGCCGCTCTTCGTCGTCGAAAGCGTCCAGGCGTTTCACACCACGCGACCTGGCGCGCTGCGCGTCGTCGACGAGCCCTCCGAGATTCCAGGTGGATTCCTGGCGACTTACCAGGATCCGGCCGGAACGACCCTCTATGTAATGGATCAGTCCACCGACGCGCCCAGCGAGTAACCCTCACCGCATCCCGCCGGCAGCCAAGCGGCGAAGGACAGCCCGGTCAGCCGCTCGTACGCCGTGACGTACCGCTCGCGGGTCGCCCCGACGACGTCGGCCGGCAGCTCCGGCGCGGGCGGCATCCGGTCCCAGCCCGAAGCCGTGAGCCAGTCCCGAACGAACTGCTTGTCGTACGACGGCTGCGGCCCGCCCGGCCGCCACGAACCAGCCGGCCAGAAGCGCGAGGAGTCCGGTGTCAGGACCTCGTCGGCCAGCGTCAGCACACCGGCCTCGTCGAGGCCGAATTCGAACTTCGTGTCCGCCAGCAGGATCCCTGCCCGCTCAGCAATCGCCGCCCCCTCGCGGTAGATCGACAGCGTGCGCTCGCGGACGTGCTCGGCGAGCGGGCCACCGACGTCGAGGACCACCGCGTCGAAGGCGATGTTCTCGTCGTGCGCACCGGCCTCGGCCTTGGTGGCCGGCGTGAAGATGGGCTCCGGTAGCCGGTCCCCTTCGCGCAGTCCAGGCGGCAGCGGCACGCCGCAGACCCGGCCGGTCTCGGCGTACTCCCGGACTGCCGAACCGGCCAGGTAGCCCCGGGCGACGCACTCCACCGGGAGGATCGACAGGCCACGGACGACCATCGCCCGGCCCCGCAGCTCCTCGGGCACGCCCTCGTCGACCGACTCGAAGTGGTGCGGCGACGCCGCTTCGAGCGTCCCGAACCACCACGCCGACAGCGCGGTGAGGACCGCGCCCTTGTCCGGGATCGGGGTCGGGAGTACGACGTCGTACGCCGAGATGCGGTCCGAAGCCACCATCAGCAGCCGGT